>JAUWIR010000002.1 GCA_030605265.1 Pseudomonadota bacterium
CAACCCGGCTTTCTATGGCTATAGATAAATGTTTGTCTGATCCGGATTTACGCCTGAAGCTGGGTAAAGCAGGATATGAAAAGGTAAAATCTCAATTTACTTTTGAATCTCAAAGAATAAAACTTGAGGCAATATACCAACAAGTGCTTAAAGAATGGGTATGAAGGAAATGAAGAAATAAAAAAATCTTCATGTTCACAATGAAATAAAATTTTTATCAACTCAACAGCTGTATTTATAATGGTGAAATAAAAAAGTGTGTAATAGTTCACCACGGAGGCACTGAGAAATTATTTTAGAAGAAAACTTATAAAGCAGATAATTGGGGCAGCGATAGAAAGATCATCGGCGTGGTTGAAGAAAAGGTTGTTCTTGAACTCAAAGCAGTTGATACAATGGAATCAAGGGGCTTGTCTTTTGATTTTTCTCTGTGTCTCCGTGGTGAACTGAACTGTTACTGTTACAAAAGTGTAAAATGGATTTGATGAAATCTTGTCTTGCTCTAACATTCCATGGGTTTCAGAATTGTTCTGAACTTCCCGCGAATCCGCAGACTGCTCGGTATACTCTTCCTATAAAACACCTGGAGGAAATAGTTCAGAAAATCCCTCCTGAAAAATGCTGTACTGTTTCAGAGTTTGTCAGAAAAAGAGAGGGAGATTGGTTCATATTGACCTTTGATGACGGATATTACTCTGATTACGATACTGTTTTTCCAATATTAAAAGACCGGGACCTTAAAGGGACTTTTTTTTTAACTGCTGAAAAGGTCAACTCCATTGGGTATATCGGTGTTGAGCAAATTAAAGAAATGGCCAATGGTGGTATGGAGATTGGGAGCCACGGATTGACCCATAACTATCTTGTTTCTATGACTAAAGGTGAAGCTATTCAGGAGATTGGTGCCTCAAAGAAAAAATTAGAGAGGCAACTGAATAGGGAAATAAGTTCCTTTGCCCCTGTTGGAGGCCATTTTCGAAAATGGATGCTTAAATATGCCCAAAAGGCAGGATACAACGCCTTTGCTACTATGGTCCCCGGAATTACCAACAGCAATAAATCTTTCTTTCTTATCAAACGAAACCATATCCTTGCTCATCATGATGAATCTTATATCGCGCGGTTACTCAAGAGGGATAAAGAATTATTGGTTATTAATTCTTCAAAGTATTCATTTTTGTATTTTACCAAGGATGTTCTCGGTATGAGGACCTATGATTATCTGAAAGAGTTTTTTTTAAAATCCCTATCATTTTTTAAGGCCAAGTAATGATATATTTAAGCATTATCATTCCTATAAGAAATGAAGAAAAATTTATTAAGGAAACCCTTACAGCGCTTTCACATCAGGATTATCCAAAAGATCGATTTGAAATTCTTGTAGTAGATGGAAGGTCTAAGGATAATACCAGGGACATAGTTAAACTTTTCATTTCTGAACATCCTAAAATAAATATCAGACTCCTTGACAATCCGGGGCTTCTTTCCAGTCGAGCGAGAAATGTAGGGATTCGTGCTGCCAAAGGTCAGGTAATAGGGATAATTGACGGTCACGTTTATTTGCCTAACAGGACCCTTTTCATTAATATGGAAAGGATAAGAAAAGAAAAAAATGCCTTGTGTCTTGCCAGACCTGCCCCCCTTGACGTACCCGGTCTTGAAAAGGGCAAACCCTTATGGATTGCTTTGGCCCGTAAAAGCTGGCTGGGGCATAGTAGAAATTCATTTATCTATAGTAATAATGAGGGTTTTATTGATCCAGTTAGTAGCGGTTTTGCTTATGATCGTTAACTTTTTGATATGGTAGGCTATTTTGATGAATCCTTTGATGCAGCCGAAGACGTAGAATTTCATTTCCGATTGAAAAAAGCAGGCATTTTGGCTTACACGTCTCCGAATTTTTTAATTTACTCTTACCCACGCCAATCTTTTTGGGACCTTTGCAAACAACAAAAAAGGTACGGAGAGGGGAGGGCCCGGTTTTTAAAGAAATATCCTGATGGGTTTACCAAGGAAACCTTGATACCAGCAGGAATTTTTTTGTCCTTCCTTTTATCACCCCTGGCCTTTCTCTACTCAAAATATTTAGGTGTGATCAGTATCACCTATTTATCTGTGCTTTTGCTGTATTGGTTGATTCTTCTAATCACAGGATTTACCGAGGCAGTGAATAAAAAAAGATTTTTCCCCGGGATCTTAATTGCCCTGGCTATTTGGATCACTCATCTTGGGTTGGGGGGGGGGTTTTTAAAAACGATTATTCTTCCCAAATGATTGTTAATCAAGAATATTTAGCCTGTGCAATTGACATTTTTACCATGAAAATATCCATAATGTTTAGACAGGATTAACAGGATATTGTTATAAAATTTTTGATCTTATTCTTGTTTTAACTTTCCTTTCCCCCAAAATTAATTGTTAAGTCTAGAGCAACTGATTTTTTATCCTGTAGATCCTGTTAATCCTGTCTAATATTTTTTCTTTTATTTAAGATTTTTATGATTCTAGGTGGCTTGGAGAAACATGATTGTTTGTTTTACAATTCTCTATATTCCAGATAACCTCATTCAGGTGGTTATAGATCTTTTTGATTAACTGGATTTGAATCATGTTTATCCTGTCAAAATATTTTTTCTCATTAGAGACTCTAAAAATCTAATTGCATAGGTTGAAAATATCGAGCTAGATGAAAAAAGGAGTGAATAATCAAATAATTAAAATTCTTTTTCTCATTGATGAATTCTCCATGGCAGGCGGCTCGGAAAAACAACTCATTCTTCTTGCCGACAGTTTGCCCCGGCAACGTTACCAGCCTGTTATTGGTGTTTTAAATAATATAAATAATAATTATCAGAAAACTCTTGGTATCAATACTCCTATAGTAAATTTCAATTGCGCAGGCCTGCCTTTGTTAAAAAATGTACAACTTATTTGGAAACTTAAACGTTATCTTGATAGAGAAAGGTTTGATATTCTGCAGACATATTTTACCGAATCCGAGATCTATGGGGCCCTCAATATAAGATTAAGCAAACATACGCCTATTTTTATCGCTACCAGGAGGAATTTATATCATTGGGTGAAAGATAACTCCTTAGCGTTTCGAGCCTTACGATCTTCAGCTCGAAGCGCTGATCGGATATTGGTCAATTCTCATAGAGTTTTTGAAAAATGTCAGCAGATGGAAGGAATTTCATCTGAAAAAATGACAGTAATTCAAAATGGAGTGGAAGTTGAAAAATTTAATTATTTTTGCGCTAAAAAAGCAAAAAGAAGTATCGGGCTTAAGGAAGATTTTATAGTCATTGGCGTAATCGCTAATTTAAGGCCGGTTAAGGGATTACCTTTATTTTTTAAGGCTGCCTCCCTAGTTACCCGTAAGGTTCCCCAAGCATTTTTCGTTTTGGTCGGGCGCGGGCCTCAGGAAAAGGAATTAAAGTCCTTGGTTCAAGAGCTGGGTATCCGGGACAGAGTGTTATTTCTTCCTATTTCCGGGGACATACAAAAGGTTATCGCAGCCTTTGATGTTGCTGTTCAACCATCGCTTTCAGAAAGTTTTTCCAATGTTTGGTTGGAATATATGGCTTCAGGGAAACCGATTGTGGCCTCCAGGGTAGGTGATGCAGAAAAAATTATTGATCATGGGCAAAATGGGCTTCTTGTCAAACCCAATAATCTAGAGGAACTGACAGGGGCTATTCTTGAACTTTGTCTTGACCAAGAAAAGGCAATGGCCATGGGCCGACTTGCTCAAGAAAAGGTTTCTGTCAATTGGTCCATGGACAAAATAATGAAGGAGTATCAGTTTTTCTATGAAGATTTAATTCAGAAGAGGGTAAATATAAAGTGACCTGTAAATCAAAGATGGTCACTCAAACATGGACTTTAAAAAAAGCTGTTTATTATCTCCTTTATCGCCTGATAGCCAAACATTTACCTGAGGATTTCGGTTTAATCGGGAAATATTCAAATAATTTGCGAGGGATCTTATGTCGTCCATTGTTTAAGGAATCCGCCAAAATTATCCGGATAGGAAAAGGTGTTGATTTTGATAATGGATGCACTGTCATTATGAAGGATCACGCCAATATAGGTTCTTACACTCTTATAGACGGCAATCATGCAACAGTACAGATCGGGAAGCATGTGATGATGGGAAAATATTGTATTATCATTTTGCAAAATCATAAATACCGTGAAGACAATTATGATGGGTTTGTGGGGAAAGATATAATTATTGATGATTATGCATGGCTTGGGCATAGAGTTACTCTATTACCCGGGGTTAGAATAGGTAAATATGCTATTGTTGGGGCCGGTTCTGTTGTTTCAAAGAATATTCCGAATTATGCCGTGGCAGTAGGTAATCCTGCTATAGTAAAAAAATTTAGAAAAAAAGTTAAAGTAATTGAATAATAGACATTCATTAATACTAATGAAATTAAATAATAACTTTAGGCAAGTAGTGAAAGAACACTCACTTACAAATGGGGGTCGGGTAGATGAGCAGGGCATGCTCGTTGCTGAGGGGGAACAACTAAAAAACGGTATCTGGCCTCAATCGTTTCCCTTATGGATAGTGGGTTTTTATATTCTCTTTTTCATTATCCGCCCATGGGAGCAAATGTTTCCATGGTTGGGGGCCCTTCATTTTGAGCGGACTTACGCAATTTTTATGATTATGGCGGTTTTTTTTTCAAATAAAAGAACCAGATTTCAATTAACCTCTCAGGATTTCACAGTTCTCCTATTTTTCGGGGCAATAATTGTATCGAGTATCTTGGCCTTTAATCTTTCTCTTGCCTGGAATCAATTATATATATATATAACCCTGGTTATCGTTTATTTCATATTTCGCCTGGTAATCAGAACAATATATGAGCTGGTATTTGTAGTAAGCTGTTATATCCTGGCAATGGCCCTCTATTTGGCGAAGTCACAATGGGAGTATTTTATCCATGGGCAGCGTATCTATGATCAGGGAGTGTATCGCTTAGCAGGGATTTCATCAACTTTGGGGGGTCCAAACTCTTTGGCCATGTCTATTGTGGTTACCTTGCCCCTTTTGGTTTTCCTTTGGTCAATTAGAAAAGAGTTAACCTACGGGTGGCCAAAATTCTGGCGAAATTGGTATTCCCGATTCCTTAGTATCTATTTGGTTTTAGCTGTAAGCTCTATCATCCTGACCAACAGCAGGATGGGCATGCTTAGCTTTGTTTTATTCATTTTATTGAATATGTTTAGGAGTAAAAATCTTAGCAAAAAGATAACCTGTGCTCTTTTGGGAGCTTTTATTTTAGCCGTAATATGGCAGGTGATGCCTAATGAAAGTAAGGGACGATTCAGGACTATATGGGCACCGGAAGAAGGCCCGGCCAATGCTTATAGTTCAGCCATGGGGCGGGTCGCCGGTTTTTGGTGTGGAATTGATATGTTTAAGCGTTTCCCCTTTTCCGGTGTTGGAATTGGTAACTTTGTTGAATACCGTGTGAGACGATTGGACGGCGTACCTTTAAACGCCCATAATCTATTGGGGCAAGCTTTAGGAGAAACCGGCCTTATTGGAAGTGTCACCTTTTTTATCATGGTCCTTGTCACCCTATCCAATTATAGAGGGATCAATAATATTAAAAGGAACTATAATGATTCCAGGATCGAGGTCCTTTCCAATTTTACTATCGCCTGTAGAAATTCTTTAATTCTTTTAGCCTTTGACGGTTTATTCGGCAATAATATGTTGCGATTTAATTGGCTCTGGTTAGCCGCTTTTGGCGTTCTTGCCTTGCAGCAAGGAAAAGTTATCTTGGGTAACGCTATCAGTAATTAAGCATGATAAATGAGAGGAATAAATGAAGGTATCAGTAATTATTCCTACTTATAATTATGGTAAGTATTTACAAGAGAGTCTTTCTTCAGTATTGAAACAAACCTATTCTGCATTTGAAATCATTATTATTGATGACGGCTCTACTGATAATACACAGGATTTCATTCAACCCTACCTTTCTAATCCTACGGTAAAATATATAAAGACAGAAAATACCGGAGTTTCCTCAGCACGAAACACTGGTATTAAATTGGCCAAATCTCCTTTGATTGCTTTTTTAGATGCAGACGATATTTGGCATTATGATAAATTGGAAAAGCAACTTCCTCTTTTTAAAAATCCAATGGTTGGTGTTGTCTATTCATTGAAAGATACTTTTAATGAAAATGGTCCGAGAGAAAATTATGAACGCGGGAAACTGTTTCGAGGCAATATCTTGCCGTATTTAATGACCCATAATTTTATTTGTTCTTCTTCAGCTGTTGTCCGCTATGAATGTCTTAAAAAGGTTGGTTTGTTCGACTCGCGCTTATCGCAGGGCGAGGATATGGATCTATGGCTTCGTATTGCTGCAGAAGGATATGAATTTGATTATGTAAATCTCCCTTTAGTTGACTATAGAGAAGGAGGGCAAGCCAGTAGTCCCGTTCAATGGGAGAAAAGGTTCCGCGGGAACACCTTAATGTTTAGAAATTTTTTTTCTCATCCAAGATTCAAAAAAAAAGTCACCCATAAAATGCGCAGACAAGCTTGGGCAGCATTGTGGCGAAAAAGAGGATATCTCTTAATTGAACAAAAAAAAAGAATACAAGCACTTAGATATGCAACAGCTTCTTTATCATATGTTCCATTTAACAGAATGGCTCTTGGGATTATTGCCAAGTGCTTGCTTCCTGATTTCTTAGTAAAACAATTTCCTGAGCAGTCTTAGTAAAATGAATAAAAAATCCGGCAAAATAAAGATAACTCAAGGTCAATGAGAACAGCCGAAATATTAGTAAGAGGTTCATTATTAAGGGTTTTTAATTTCTTTGCCAATGCTTTAGTTGCCTTCTTTTTAATGCCCTTTATTATCCATTCTCTAGGCAACAGAATGTATGGTTTGTGGGCGGTTGCAGGATCATTTACCGGTTTTTATTATCTTTTTGACTTCGGGTTAATGCTTGCCGTTCAAAGATACCTTTCCAAAGCCATAGGAAAAAAGGATTATGATGAAGCAAATACTATTATAAATACCACATTTTATATATTCTCAATAATTGGGGTATTGATCGTAATTGTTTCAGGTATTATCGCCTTTATTGTGCCGTTATTTGTGAATAATATTACTGAAATTACTCTGTTCAGACAAGTGATCTTAATTTTAGGATTCAATTTCGCCATAAGTTTTCCAATGCGAGTTTTATCAGGAATATTAATCTCTCACCTCCGATATGATTTGAGTACTTACGTAGAAATATCAAAATTATTATTAAGGACTATTTTAATAGTAATTTTTTTGAAAAAAGGGCACGGTGTTTTGAGCTTAGCTGTAATTACTTTTGTAGTTGAGTTAGTGCGGTATGGGCTTATTTTTCTCTATGTTCAAAGTATAGCCAAATATATCAAATGGTCCAGATTGCTCATAGATAAAAGGAGAATTATAGAACTTTTTAAGTATAGCAGTTTGGCCTTTATTGCTAAGATTGCTGATAATTTGAGATTTGATATTGATAATTTTGTAATCAGTAGCTTTGTAGGGTTAAATTTTGTGACTGTATACTCTATTGCCTCAAATTTAATAAGATATTTTATCAACTTTACCAATAGTGCCATAGGATTAATGCTTCCAATTTTTAGCCAATATGAGAGTAAGGGAGATTATCATTCAATAAGAGAAAAGTTTCTATTTGTTACCAAGCTTAGTAGCTATATTTCAGTTTCAATAGGCGGGGTTTTAATAGTATTTGGTAAAGTATTTATTGAAAGATGGATGGGAGAGGCTTTTTTATCCGCCTATCCTCTTCTTGTGGTTATGGTGGTGGCGGTTATTTTTTCTATGATGCAGGCACCATCAATTCAATTATTATACGGTATTTCCAAACATAAATTTTTTACCCTCTCAAATTCAATTGAAGGTATTTTTAATCTTATTTTAAGCTTAGTCTTAGTAAGAAAGTTTGGTCTTATGGGGGTTGCTTTAGGAACTGCCATACCCATGGCTATTATTAAATTATTTTTACAGCCGGTTTTTGTTTGCCGGATCATTGGGATTAGTATTTGGAAATATTATGCTGAGATAATAATTCCTATATTCGTTAAGTCCTCTATTACAAATATTTTATTTTGGTATATTTGCAAACCCTTTATTTTACCGGATTATTTGAATATTGTTTCATTGATTGTATGTGAATTGTTGATTTTAACTATTATATTTTTTATTGACTTAGATAATGTAGAGAGAATTTATATAAAAAATAAAGTTTTTAGTTTCAGATAGAAATTTAAGCTGCTATGGGACAAAAAATAGAAATTATCATTTGCACTTATAATCGATGTGAAGAGCTTAAGGATGTTCTTAAAAGCCTTCTTTGCCTGAATGGAAAAGATGAGATGGATCATAGGATAACTATTGTAGATAATAATTCTTCGGATAATACTAAGGGGGTTGTTAGAGAATTTCAGAAAATTTCAGATCAAAAAATTCACTATATTTTTGAACCCGAACAAGGGCAAGCTGCTGCCAGAAATAGAGGAATAAAAGAGACTGATGGTGATGTTATAGCCTTTATTGATGATGATGCAATAGCTTCGAAGAATTGGTTGAAGGTAATTTATAAAAAGTTTTTAAATTCAGATATTGATTGTCTCACCGGCAAAGTAATTCCCCTTTGGAGTTGCAAAATACCAAGATGGTATCATCCAAGAATGCGCGGAGTTATCGTGGATGTGGATCGTGGAGATGATACTTTTGTTTTAAAAAAATTAATGCCTGCAGTAAATATGGCTGTTCGCAGATTTGTTTTCGAAGAATATGGAGGATTCAGGCTGGACAGGGGTGAGGATACAGAATTCAGTTGTCGGGTTGTTAAAGCAGGCTGTAAAATTTTGTATTGTCCTGAAATGCTTGTTTATCATAAGATTATACCTTACCGGGTGACAAAAAAATATTTTATCCAGTGGTTTTTTACAGGAGGAGGTATCCGGTATATTGTGGATAAAGAATACGGCCCGCCCCTGCGAAGGGCCTTTAATGTTCCTTTGTGGATGTATCGCGAGTTTTTTCGTGATATCGTTGGATGGTTGAATGGGCTTTTTGCCTGTAAAATAAAACAGCGGTTTTTACATGAAGTTCAGCTATTTTTATTTTTAGGGTATGTGAAGACGGCCTGGGTAGGAAGGAGTAAAAAAAATAATTTTAGTCATAATCAGAAAACGATAACATAACCTTTTTCCCTTAATATTCCTAAAATCTTATTATGAATAAAGATAGATCTAAAGTAATTATTATACGCTGTTTAATCATTGCACTCCTATTTACGATTAATCTTTTTTCCTATACTGCCGCTTTTTCAGCAATTGAAAATCTTGATGAAATGGAAGCGCGTAAAATTCGTTATATAACCGCTTCATATGGCAAGGATTATCTGGAAGATGTAAATAATTATTATACTTGGCAACCTGAAACCCTCTGCTATTTTGATCTGGAGACAGGACATGAAGTTTGGGTTTTAGTACACTTTCCGGATAAGCAAGATATAATTTCTAAAAATCCGAATACCGAAGCCTGGTCATGTAATGGTGCAAAGATAGGCTTTTTTACAAATGTAGCAGGGCCTTGGTATAGAAGAAGCGATAACCCTAGTCTAGGCAATTTTTACCGGCGTTGGATTGTAACCACTGATGGATCAGGGTTAAAAGCCTGTGAGGGATATGGCAGGAACGATATCCCTGCGGCAGGTTTTGGTTGGGCACATACGGAAGATGCTTATTATTGTTTCGGAAGTCATACTGCAGAGGCCCCTGGATCGGCAGTGTACAAATTGTTTAAAAACAGTGTTGATAATAATAATGTTATTACCGGGCAGTTAATGATCGATACATCACCAATTAATAGTTTTAAAAAGGAAATAATAAGCGAAGGGATCACTTCAGATGATTCTCATGCTGTAATGAGGGATGCAATTCCTGATAATAAGCGTCTTTTGCCTACTCCAAATCCAATACCCTGTTTAGAGATTTATTTTGCCTCATTAGGGAATACCCCTGAGCTGAAATACCATTGGGGAGTGGCGCGTCATATTGGGCCGTCAACGAATAATTGGCAAGATCCCTATGGTGATTTAACTCCTGAGAAAGAGAGTTATTTTCACGGGGTCGGATCACCAGGGCCGACAGGGAGTTTTATTATTGGCTCATATTCCGGAACAGGTGTTTATGTTCTCTTCAAAGACCATGGTTCCTTTAGTGATGGTGGGCCTTTGTGGTCAGACTGGGACGGAGATAGTTTCGGCGAGAACGAGGAAATAGTCGTACTTGCCGATGGTGCAGGAACACCTGATAATCCATACAATAATCCTTATCCTGGACATTGGTGCTTTGACCGCTGGGGCAGGTATGCAGTTACCGGAACTTACACTGATTGTCCGTCAAACTGTCCGGGGACTCGAATTTTTGATCTTAAAGACAGGTCTTTGAAAGAGCATTACGTATTTTTTAAGGGAAAATACGATGGGCAGCACCATTCCTGGACAGGATGGACGGATTATGTGGTAGCAGTGCACCCTGATTGGCCTACCGGCATTGTAGATAATGGTGATATCTTCATCAATAAATGGGATGCATCTTCTGAAAAGGCAAAAAAAATATGCAACGTCCACTACCCCGGCTATTCAGGTAATTACAATGGGTATCCTCGGCCAAGCCAATCACCTGACGGAACAAAAGTAGTTTTTGCAGCCCTGTGGCTAAATAATGACGGCGATGATCATCCCTATATGTCCTGGGTGGTTGCTTATTACCCGCATCCGCCTAAAATTACAGGCATGGAAAAAACGGGACCTCATATAAGGATTTCATGGGCTTGGGATAGTACTTCGACCTATACAACAAGAGGCTGGCCAAATGAAGACACGGATGCTCCTTCTCTTCCCAGAGAAATAAAGTGCTATCATGTTTGGGTGTCTGAGGATAAAAATAACTGGACTGAATTGACAACTACAGGTGTTCCCTCTGGAACAAATTATTACGATATAAAGCAGCCATATACAACTTCCCGCTATTATGCAGTAACAAGTGAGGAGCATTCACGACTTGAATCCCGCACTTTATCAAATATCTGGAAAGTTGCTTTGGATGGAACCGGAGTTATAAAAGAAAATAAAGAAGCAGCACCTTACCCTGCCGACCCGGGACAAATATCTCCTTTCTGGACTACAAAACCCCCGGCACCAAGTAATCTTACTATTAAAGCTACCGGCGTATCAGGCCAGTATCGCTTAACCTGGAGAGAACCCCCGAGTAGATATACAAAGATACGCTATTATAATATTTATTATTCTACTACCGGGTCCCCTCCTGCAGACCGGCAGCATCGCATTGCCTCTATACCGGTAGGCACAACCACGTGGCTGGATTGCTTTGCCGATCCCTCAAAGACTGCTTTTTACCGAATAACAAGTGTTGACAGGCAAGGAAATGAAGGGCTTGGGCCTGCTCCGGAAAAAGTAAAAAATTTAAGAATCACTGCAAATTAGTAGTCAGGATCATATAGATTGATTACTGCAAAATATTATCAGCGAATAGCCAATAGAAATATATCCGGCATTTTAAAACATCTAGGACAGACCCAATTTTGGCCGTATGAAAAAATACGAAAGTACCAATTTTATAAATTAAAAAGGCTTTTGGACCATGCCTATGCTCATGTGCCCTATTATAAGAGAATATTCAAAGAGATAGGAATAACACCAAAAGATATTAGGAATTTTAATGATTTTAAGGAAATTCCTATCTTAACCAAAGATATTATCAGAGAAAAATTTCATCACCTTATTGCCTCAAATATTTCCAAGGATGAACTCCATCTGAATTCCACCGGAGGCTCAACAGGGGAGCCGTTAAGTTTTTATCAGGATAAAAATTATGAACAGTGGGCAGACCCGGCAAGAATTAGAGGGCTGTATCATATTGCCGGATGTGAACCTGGAGACACCTGTGCCGTGCTATGGGGTGCAACCCGTGATTTAAAAAAAGATTATTCCCTTAGAGAGCGTCTTAGGGATTATTGTAAATATGGACATATTTTACTTAATGCTTTTAATCTAAGCAATGACAGAAAATGGTCATTTTATAAACTATGCAGGTTGCTAAAACCTAAATTGCTCATCGGATATGTAACGGCCATTAAAGACCTGGCCTTTTTTCTTGATGAATATAATTTAGAATTTCCTACATTGCAAGGGATAATTCTGTGCGCTGAAACTGTTGAGGATTATTCAAGGGCTTACATTGAGAATATTTTTCGCGCGCCAACATATAATACTTACGGCGGTAGAGAACTTAGCCTCATAGCCATGGAATGTTCCTATAATAACGGCTTACATGAGGTTTCTGAAAATAATTATGTTGAATTTGAAACTATTAACCTGGAAAAGTATAAAAATGCCGGTAACTTGATTATAACGAATCTGAATAATTATGGAATGCCCTTTATTCGATATAGGATAGGAGATATTGCTATACCCGGTATTTCCCAATCATGTGGTTGTGGAAGAGGACTCCCCCTTATTGCTAAAGTTATTGGTCGAACAACTGATGTGTTTGTTTTCCCTGATGGAACAAGAGTTGCCGGAGAAATGTTCATCCACCTTATGAAAGATTTTCCGCTCAGAGAATACCAATTTGTTCAGGTTTCTTGCTCTCGAATCATTCTTCGATATAAACGCTCCGATCTTATGTCCGAGGAATTAAAAAGAACTATTCTTCGCACCTATCAAAAATATTTACCCCAAGGAACAACCTTTGATTTTGAAGAAAAAGAGGGTTTTGAAAAAACTGCTACCGGAAAGTTCAGATTTGTAGTAAATAACTCCTCATCCGGCTTATTATAAACACGATATGCACAAACCAATAATTTGTTTCTGTCAATTCTCTATATTCCATATAAACGCCTTCAGAATAAACGCCTTCAGATTGTGATAAATCTTTTTTATTAACCGGATTTAAATCATGTTTATCCTGTTAATCCTGTCAAATATTTTTTTATATTAGTGAATCTAAAAATCCTAATTGCACAGGTTGAGATTTTTTAAAATTGGAGACTTCCTGTTATTACCAGCCTATTAATAGATAAACAGATCCCACGGAAGCGCATGACGCTTTTTGATCAAACTGTAGCGATTGCTTCCATGAAAGAGGTATTGTCATATCCTTCTGACTCGCCCTTTCATCCTCATGAGGCATACCCTGAACTTAAAGGAAATGTTCCGATCGGACATGAAAAAAATGGGATTTATCCCCTGGTGCGCCGGTTAATGTATGACCTTAAGATGGATAGGAAGCATTTTACAACTTCTGAATGGGACCCCTTTTCTGAAATAATCTTACCTGGTCAAAAGGTCTTGATTAAACCGAATTTAGTCAGGCACATGCATCTTCTAGGAGGGGATTATTGGGCAATGGTAACCCATGGTTCCCTGATACGTTGCCTGCTGGATTACGTTGCTTTAGCGCTCAAGGGTTCCGGGAGAATAATTGTAGGGGATGCCCCGGTCCAGAGTGCTGATTTTCTTAAAATAGTAGAGAGAACCGGGCTTCGGGAAATATGCCAAAATGTGGAAAAATGCTGGAAAATTCCTGTTCAATTGCTTGATTTTAGGAACCATTCAATTCAGATGGATAGTAAGAGGAGGGTAATAAAAAGTTGTTCTCAGGAAGGTGCTCCTGATGGGTATGTGGCTGTAAATCTTGGCAAACAGAGCTTGCTGGCGGAAGTGGAAAATCAGAATAAAAAATTCAGGGTCACCAGCTATGATAGCCTGGAAATAGGAAAACATCATAATGAAAAAAAGCATGAATATTTGATACCACGTATTGTCCTTGATGCTGATGTAGTAATTAATGTTCCTAAATTGAAGACCCACCGGAAAGTAGGTTTAACAGCAGCTCTAAAAAATATTGTAGGTATCAGCGGCAATAAAGCGTGGCTCCCTCACCACAGATGCGGTTCAATTGCAGAGGGTGGAGATGAATACCTACATTCGTCTATTTTGAAAAAATATAAAACCTATTTAATAGAAAAAATCGATCAAAAACCTTCTACAAGTTTCCATTATTTTTACAGGCAGGCTATCCGTGTTATCGACCGGATAAATCGTTTTTGTGCACGTGACCCATATGAAGAAGGAAGTTGGTATGGAAATGATACTATCTGGAGAACAGTGCTGGATCTCAATCGATTGTTGCTGTATACGGATCGAAAAGGCAGAATAGCCGACCGGCCCCAACGTAAATGTTTTACTATTGTTGATGCTGTTTTAGCCGGGGAAGGGGAGGGGCCTATGGAGCCTACGGCACGATGGTGCGGCTTGCTTGTCGGAGGGATGAATCCCGTTGCTGTTGATACGATTTTAGCAACCATTATAGGCTTTGACTACAGAAAAATCCCTTTAATAGCCAAAGGATTTGAAATTAAAACCTATCCTCTAATTGATTATAATGCCGAGCAGATTAAGGTTTGTTCTGCTGATAAGCATTGGGACAAGGTAACCATTAGCAACCAAAACAAGGCTTTCAATTTTATCCCTCCTTCAGGTTGGAAAAAACATCTTGCAAATAGTGAAAGGATTCCTTTATGACTCTTGAAAAAACACTGAAGAATGGAATAAAGGGAATGTTGCCCTCTCGGATGGTAAATTACAGCAGGGATTTAATTGATTTATCCCGAATTTATCCGTCATATATCTGGGGGAAAGGAAAAGCCCCGTTTCCAAAGTCAGTAACTATTGATATTACCTTTCGATGCACTTGCCGTTGTGTTATGTGTGCATTGTATGGTGAGCACAGAGATGGTTGGTCGAACCAAGAAAAAGATAAAGAACTGTCAACTGATGAGTGGTTAAGGGTTATTGACGATCTCCATGCATACGGGCTCCAATCTATTTGTTTTACAGGGGGAGAGCCCTTTTTGCGTAAAGACCTTTTAACGATTATAGAGTATGCCAAGAGAAAAGGGTTGTCGGTGAATGTGCTTACTGCAGGGGCTTTGCTTAACCGGGAAATTTGTTCGCATTTGGTTGAGATCGGCCTTGATGACTTGAGTGTTTCAATTGACGGGCCCATTAATATTCATAATGCCATACGAAGATCTAAAGTGTTTGAGGCAGCCATAGAGGGTATTCGTCATATTCAAAGAAAAAAAGAATTATGTGGTTCTCAAGTTCCCAATATTACCATAGCCAATACTATTCAAAAAATGAATCAGGAACATCTTCACGAATTAGTGCCCCTTGCTCATGAATTGGGAGTTTATTTGTCTTATTCTCCCTTATTTTTCACGAATAACTGCTCAAAAAAACGAGAGCAAGAATTAGATAATGCGTGTACGGCGGCTAAGGACGAAAATCAGGGAGTACTGGATTCTCATCGCTGTGTTGATGTGAATATTTTATTGAAAGAGCTTAATCAAGTGAAAACTGAAGCCGAGGCACTTGGACAACCTGTATATGTTCCCTTTACCAGGAAGTCGGATATTTATCTTCGCTATTATGATTTTAATCACAGCGTTCTGAAGAAATGTTTCCTGCCTTGGTACGCAAGTCGTATTGATCCCTTTGGTAATGTATATCCTTGCTCGGTGAATGTAAAGTGTGGGAATGTTCGCCAGGCGCCTTTTCATAAAATTTGGAATAATGCAAAATATCAAAAATTCAGGAATTCCTTAAAAAAAATAGGCTTGTTTCCAGGATGTGCGAAATGCTGCGTCTTAAGCCCGGAGCACAAGATGTGGGATATTCTTCCTTGCATTGGTAATTAAGGGATCATTCTTTTGTCACTGCCTTCTCAAAAGCATCAAAAAATACTGCAGACGGTTAAAGTCCGACTGAAGGAATATTTTTTAAAAAGTGAAGGAGAAGAACTTCTTCATATCGAGGTTACAGGGACCCTTGAGAAAGCCTTTTCAGTTATTATCTTTTTGTCTGCCAAAACATCCAAAAAAAATTATCCTTTTGTCCTAAAGAAAATTATGGACCATTCATTGAACAAGAATATTACAGGCAAACAAAATCAGGCTTCAGTTGAGTATGAAATCCTGGAGTTCCTTTATTCTAGCTTTAAAAAGGTTGAAAACTGCTCAGTACCAAGGCCGATATTGATTTTGCCTGAAATACAGTCCTTTGTTATGGAATTTGTTGAGGGAACACTCCTTGCGCAAGAACTTCGGTACGCCCGCTATTGGACAAATAACAAAAGGTTTCAGAAAGTTCAAGAATATTTTTTCTTAGCAGGCAGATGGCTTCAATATTTTCACAAAATTACCGGCATTGAAAAAGCCGGCAAGGAGTTTTTTGAGGACATTCTCTTTAGATGCAATGACAGGCTCCGGCTGATTGAGGAGAGTAACAGCCCTTATTGTCCGAAAAATTTAGGCAAGGCAGTCATTGGGCAGTTAGAAAGATACCTTTTAACCATCAATAATGAAGAAGTATTGATTGCCGGCAGACATGGTGATTTTGGCATGTGGAATATTTTGGTTGGGGAAGAAGGGATCGTGGTTCATGATTTTATGGGGTATTGTAAAGAACCTTTGGCTGTGGATATATTCAAAATGTTGGCAGCTCTGGAAGAGGATTCTCTTTCCCTTTCGTTTAGTAAAAGAAGACTTGGAGTGCTCAAGGGAAATTTTCTTGAAGGTTTGGGAGACATGCCTTTCATCCCCAAAGCAATTCTCGACATATGTGAGATTCATCAGCGTGTTTGCAATCTTTGCGGGAGAATATTGAGCAGTCCTAAAGGTTACCATCATCAAATTGAAAAATACTTCGCCGTTAAGATGAATATAAATTGGCTTATGAATGAGCACAACAGACCATCTCTCTGGACTGAAAAAATTTCTATAAAAAGTAATGGCTAAATCTATTAAAATTTTGACGGATATTGAGGAACCAAGGGTTTCCAATAATTGGTGGGGGAGGGCGGATTTTATTGAAAAAATAGTTGGCGGCCAAGGCCTTTTGTCTGATATTAAAGCGGCAATCTATATGTTTTTGATCAGCAGAAACTATGATGCAGTGCTGACAAGTTCAAGTCGAAAAGGAAATATCTTTTCTATTCTTGCCGGATTTTGTCCCGGAGGCAAAGTACCGGTTATTATGTCTGATTGTTTGTGGTATGAGCCCAATGCAAAACTTGACCTTTATTTGAAAAAGTTGGAATTTCGTCTGGCAGCAAGGGTAGTGCGGAAATTCATTGTCTGGTCTTCCCATGAGATTCGTGATTATTCCAAAGCATTCTCCTTGCCTCAAGAAAAATTTGTCTTTATCCCTTTTCATCATACTCTGGAGGGATTTGCCTTTGAAGTTTCCGAAGGAGACTATCTATTTAGCGGGGGAGACGGGGATCGGGACTACCAAACCCTTGCCAAAGCAGTTCAAGGACTAAAAATCAGGACTGTCATCGCCACTCGACGGCCTGATTGGCACAGAAAATTAGCTTTGTATAAGGGAATTAAAGTTTGTTCAACTACAGCAGAGGGTTTCAGAAGGCTGATGGCCGGGGCAAAGTTTGTGGTCATTTCCATGGAGAAAGGGCTATTACATTCTGGAGGGCAGCAGACTTTTCTTAATGCAATGGCCATGGGGAAACCGGTTATTGTAGCCGGTGAAGGAGGTGCGAAAGATTATATCAGACACGGCCATAACGGCCTTATTGTGCCGGCAGGGAAGGTAGATGCTCTCAGGCAAGCCATAAAGGTAATTTTAGAGGACCCGGAATTTGCCAAAGAACTGGGAGAAAATGCCAAAAAGGCCTACGATACATATTCTACTTCCGAGAGTATAGAGAAAATACTTAAGCTTGCGGAAAAGTGTACGACAGATACAGATTATGAAGATAGAAGCACATAGCAAGTACCGGATAAAAGAATTCTTGACGAATAGTTGGGCCATGGAACTGGCGGCTCGATTGGCCAAATCCAGGATTATCATATTGCGCTATCATTCCATCCAAGAAGATCCTAAAAAATATGTCAATTCAATCGGGCCCGGAATAATTCATCAAACCGGTCTTTTTGAAGAACAGATGAAATTGATTGCCCAAAAATTTAATCCTGTGAGTTTAGACGATATATTCGCTTACCTACAAGGGAAGCACTCAATACCAAAAAGAGCAGTTGCCGTTACCTTTGATGACGGATTTGCTGATAATTTCAGTCTTGCCGCTCCAATTATGGAGCATTTCGGCATTCCCGCTACATTCTATGTAACAGTAAATTTAATCAAGACAAAAGGTCTACCTTGGTTTTGTCGTCTTCGCCATGCATTTGGGACAACCCAAAAGGAATCTTGGGTGGAAAACAAGAAAAATCGATTGTTCAAAATTCAAGAGCAAAAGGAGCGGGATGCTGCAATTATGGCTTCCTGTAAAATATGTGCCTGCCTGGCAGGAGATGCCCAAGAGGAAAAAATGAGGGAGATAGAAGGTGCTTTGGAGGTTGAACCCTTACCCTCCAAAAACAGTCTAATGATGGATTTGAGAAGTATGAAAAAATTGTTAAAAGCAGGCCACATAATAGGCTCCCATACCCTCACCCATCCTAATATAGCTCAGATCACAGAGGATGACGTGTATCAGGAGCTTCGCAAATCAAAACAATACCTTGAGGAAGCACTCGGTGTACCTGTGGTGCACTTCTCTTATCCTTCTCCCATTCTTGAACCCCATTGGACAAAAAGGACCAATGAGATCGCCGGGCAAGTAGGATACCGGACTGCCGTAACCTGTACCTCAGGGTCCGTATGCTCAGGGGATAATCCTTTAGCCTTAAAGAGAGTTTGGGTGCCCTTTCGTCTGGATGAATTTAAATGGTATTTACAATGTAGTTTAGTTGGCCGATGCCTTTGAGCCAGGGCGAGAGATAATTTAATTATAATAACAAATTTGAACCTTGCCCTACTTTTCAGTCTCGGTGAATTAAAAAGTGTAAACCGGCTAATGATGGATGCTAAAATTTTTTTCTTTTTCTATCAAAAAAGCAGATGACAAAAAAGCAGAGGGCATTAATAATAGAGGGCAAAACAGGAGAGGGTCTTGGCCAAATTATTAATCCTTGACGGCCATTGCTCAGCAGCACTAGCTTTTGTCAGATCACTGGGGCGTGCAGGGCATTGGACGGCAGTGGGGTATAGTGAGGGCTCTTTTGCACCATCTTCTTTATCTCGTTATTGCCGCCTTCATTGTGAGTATCCGAATCCGATTAACCATTTCGCCAATTTTATTGAGCGGATAAAAAATCTGGTCCAAAAATATAAGATTGATCTTGTTATACCATTAACAGATGCTACCATCCGACCGCTTTCCTGTATGCGTGATCAGTTTAAGGACCTCACCTTAACGGCCATTCCAAATGAAAAGTCGATTGAACTTGTTTGCGATAAATATCGTACCATAACCTTAGCCAAAGAACTGGGAATTCCTGTCCCCAAGACAATGCTTGTTTGTTCGGAGGAAGAGGTGGAATCTGCGCTGGAGTGGAGATTTCCCTTAGTGATCAAGGACAGGTTTTCAATTCGTTGGCATGGAGAGAAGGGCGTACCGGGAAGAGTAACTTTTGCTTATTCTCAAGATGAATTATTCACCATAATTAAAAAAAGACTCAATACCTTTGGCGATGTTCTTGTGCAAGAATTTTGTGATGGAGTGGGCATAGGATTTTCTTGCTTTATAGCCAATGGTAAGGTTTTTCTCCCTTTTCAATGGCAGAGAATCCGAGAAAAAGATCCACGCGGCTCAGGAAGCAGTGCTCGTAAATCCTTATCTTTAGACAGCCAAATTGAAAAATTTAGTTATGAATTATTAGTAAAGACGGATTTTGAAGGTATTGCCATGGTGGAATTCAAAAAAGATACAGTTACCGGTGAGCTTTGCTTAATGGAAATAAATGGAAGGCCCTGGGGATCAATGCAACTGCCTATACATTGTAATATAGACTATCCCCGTTACTTGGTGAACTGGTATCTTGAAGCCCAATATCCTCAGAAGAAAAAGGATTATCAGGAGGGCATCACTTGCCGTTGGCTGGTGGCGGATTTTCTTCATTTAGAGAATCTGTGGGAAGGAAAGCCGGTTGGTTGGCCTGTTGAATATCCAAATTTTTTTAGTACTTTATTAAAGGTAAGTTTACCCTTTTATCCCAAACTTCGCTATGATCATCTTTCCTTATTTGATCCAAAACCGGGAATCGCCGAATTGGTAACCTGGTTAAAGGGTCATCTTTAAAAATAGATATAATGAATAAAGTCAATAAAAATAAGGCCCATAAAAATAATTTTATGGTAAAGGGAATCATACATTGCCACACAAACCATTCTTACGATAGCCAACTGAGGCTTTCTGATCTTTGTGCAACTTTGAGGAGAAAAGGATTTCATTTCGTCGCCCTTACCGAGCATTCAAAAGGGATGACTAGTAAAAAGTATGAGGAATTTCTGACTGCTTGTCAAAAGGAAAATAAAGAGACATTTATGGTAATTCCGGGCTTAGAGGTCCGTTGTGACGACGGCACTGAAATAGCCGGAATAGGTGTTAATCAACTTATCAGCCATGGTTCAGCCAATCAGGTCATTACCCAAATACACGAATTAGGGGGTTTTGCTCTATGGGTCCATCCTTTAAAGCATCGATCAAATTATGGGCACTTTTTGCAGTGCAATGCTTTTGAGGTACTTAACGGTAAAATGGACGGGGTAGTAGCGCCAAATTTTTCTCTTATCAGAAGGGTAAAAAAGTATCGTCGAATAGGTTATATCATTTTTGCGCTTTTTGGATTGGATTTACACAGTTATCAGGAAAATTTCCCTGTGTGGACTGAATGTAGTGTATCAGACCTCACCCCTCAGGCGATTGTATACTCCTTAAGTAAAGGATTTTTTGTCAACCGACTAAAAAAAGGGGTAGTGCATAGTTCAGGAGAAATTCCTCCTTTAGATTTTCTGTACTTATTAGTATTGAGATTTCTTTACCTTTTTTGGAATAGACTCCTTTTACTCATGCCTGATTCATTGAGTACTTTAGTTATTAGATTAAGTCGACCAATGGTGAGAGTAATTAAACAAGGCAATTAAAGGAAGACTTTCATAATGAGGTTAATTTTTTTTAGGATTATCGTAGGTTTTGTTTTTCTCTTTATTGCCTTGGCTGTGACTATCTATGCACCAAAACTATTTTATTCTCCAAAAAATAAATACTCAATTGCCATGGGTGGGCGATCTGTCATGGACATGTGGTTCAGATATTGGAATCTGCCTGGTGTCCTCAATAAAATCAGCGTGTATAAAAAATGGCCGATACCTTATAAAAAATATCAGCTTAAAGAATTTTATTTTGAATATATACCTGTTTGCGCACCGCACCAAGGTTTTGATAAACCAAACTATGAATATGGAAAAGCAATGTTTGAATCCCTATCCGAAGGAATTGGTCATAGGAAATTTAACGCCTTATTATTTAAATTTTGTTTTGTAGATTTTGGAGTAAAATCCATTGAAAATATTGAGGGAAAAGTTGAGAGTTTGATTTTACTTGTAAAGAAGGCTTATGAATATACCCAAAGAAATAAAATGGACCTTCTCCTCTGTAATTCATTGCCGGTCATGAATCCCGGCCCTTATGATCAAGAGGTGCGCTATAGATTCAATAAATGGGTTGATGAATTTCAAAAAGAAAAACAAGATGTAGTAAAGATTGATTTGTTTGGAATTTTAACTGATGAAAAGGGCAAATTGAAAAAAGAATTCAGTGTTGAACCTGAAGAATCTGATTCCCATCCGAATATGAATGCCTTTAAGATTTTAACGGAGCATCTATTACAGCGAATTAATAAAAAAACCGGAGGCAATGGATATGCGGCAATTTAAGCTTTTTAAACCAATCGGACTTGCTCTTTCCTATATAAAGTATAAACGAGACCGTCTTCGCTTGGAGAGATTAATGGCCAAGGGTCTTAGGGTTGGTAAAAATGTATATTTTGCTCCGGATGTCATGTTTGATTCAGGATATCCTTTTTTAATTGAGATTGAGGACAATTGCAGGATCTCACAGGGGGTCATTATTTTAACTCATGATGCCTCTACATTTCGGCATTTAGGGGTGACCAGAATTGCTCCGGTGAAAATCTTAGAGGGAAGCTATATTGGTATGGGAGCGATTATTTTACCGGGCGTTACAATTGGTCCAAGAGCATTGGTGGCAGCAGGTTCAGTGGTTAATCGAAATATTGGTGAAGGAAAAATAGCTGCCGGCAATCCGGCCAGGCCTTACGGCAATTATGCTGATTTGTTAAAAACCTATAGTGATAATGTTAAATCAGCCAAGGTTTTTAAGAAAGAGGATATTGAAAAGGGGATTATCACTTCGAATGATATTGTTGCCTCAATGGAAAAGAACCCTCTTGCCTTTGTTAGAGGGATCCCCAAGCAAGACCCTTATTATATTAATACTAATATGGATCATATGAGAAAAACGGCGCTTAGAGATTATGATGATCTTATGAAAAGTCTCCTTTCAACAGTAGCTGCTTCTGAAACAGTTGGTCAAATAAAATAATAAAACAGTTACTATAAAAGTTCTCTTAAAGTAACCTGATCGGGGAATTCTAAAAGAATGAAATTGAGCCATTATTTTTTACCTTATTTAGCCTTTCTGGGAATAAGAACTGTAGCAAACTATTTTCCCGGGGGTCTTTATTGGGGATATGTTATTGGATATACTAGTGCGGCATTGCTTCTTTGGATATTTCGTCATAAATATCAGGAGCTTCAAGAGGGCAAAATTTCCTTTTCCAATATTCTTTGGGCCTTGGTAGTAGGTCTCATAGGTATTGTTATCTGGATTTTACCCTACCACTTTATTAGCAATTTTGCTCAAACCGATGGTATTTTCGGCCTCATTACCGGTCAGCGAAAAGCAGCTAATCCCTATCTATTGCCCAGGGGATTATTTTTCCCCTTTGTTTTATTCCGATTTATTGGTTATATCTTCATTGTGCCAATTTTTGAAGAACTTTTTATTCGGTCCTTCTTGTGGCGTTATCTCATTGATTCTGAAATACAATCTGTTCCCTTAGGCAAGTATACAACCCTGGCTTTTTGGGGAACTGCCTTACTATTCTCTTTTTCTCATAATGAATGGATTGTGGCTTTTGTTTATGCGGTCATATTGAATTTTTTTCTCGTTATCAAAAAAGATATCAGGCTTTGTATGATTGCTCACGGTACGTCCAATGCGTGTTTAATGGGGTATGTATGGATGAGTGGAAAATGGTTTTTATGGTAAGCTCATTATGAAACAAGAACTCGGCTTTAGGGGGTCTTCTTCTTCCGTTTCTGTTGTTTCCCCTTCAATCGTACTGGTTATATTCGCTAAATCTTCTATATAGTCCTCATTCTCTGAATCTTCAGGATAATTTTCCTCTTGTTTTATTTTTCTTCCAATACTGAAAAATTTCAAAGAAGAAACAGAAAATTTTACATATCCCAGTGATTCGGAAATATAGTCAGTGGTGATAATTTGGTTCACTTCTATTGGTTTTCCTTGACCACTTTCAAGCTCTTCAACTGTTTCCGCTTGAAAAATAAAATATTTATTACTTTCAAGATCACCTGGTAAAATGACTTCAGTATTAAAGGGTAGGGTAATGATCAAATGATCTATTTCCGGTAAAATAGCCCGATATGCCGGATCAGAGATTTGAATAGAATAGATGAATTGGGGGCTTCCTTCAGTATAAACTGAATTGAGATTAATTTTAGGGATTTGTTGAATTAATAGTAAGCCTGTGCCGGATATTCCCCCTGGAGGAATTTCTACTTTTACCCTTTGTTGATTCGCTTCTAAAATTCCTTCGCCTCCGGAACTATTAATATCAGAGCTAAAAGAACAGGCAGTAGGCATGGCGGCAGAATTATTGTATGTTAGAGTGATACTGGAAAAATAACCCTCTGATGCATCTTGTTCACTAGTTGAAGTATCTGCTTGCATAGTAATAGTTATTTCTTCATCCGATGGAAGAAATAACTGCCATGAAGGCCCTGAAAAGGTAAGGGAGTGAAAGAAGGGATCTATGATTATCTCTTTTTCCGAACCGGTGAAACCTGGATCAGCCTTTATCGTCAATAAGGTCCCCTCATTTTCTCCTTTAGAAAGAAGATGAGAAATTTCAGTTTTTCTCTGAAGCCCTTGCTTTGTTTGAGGATCAATATGATAATTCCCTGTAAAATTAGCAGCAGTATTCAACTGAGCAAGCTGAGATCGGAAAATATGTCCAGTCTTGCCGGCCGTGATAATGAAATTACCTGTTGGCGAGGGTCTATCCAGAAGAACAGTGTAATTACCATTAGCATCAGTCATATTTGAATAATAGGAGGATGAAGACTCGATTCCCGGAGATACCCAAACCATGGCTTTTTCAATTGGATTGCCTTCAGTATCCTCTACTATGCCAAAAATTTCTCCCCCTTTGTACTCTAAAATTAACATTATTTCTTTAGCTGAAGAAGATATCGTTTTGGATATATAGAGGGGAGAAGATGATTCATCAATAATAGAATACTCAAAAGTCCCTCCAAGATCAGGCAGAGTGAATTCAGCTTGTCCTTGATTGTTAATATATCCACTTTTCCGGTTTTGTAATTCAGTCACCAGAAGGGAAGATTTTGTCCCGTCAATAGGTACCTCCTCCTCATTGAGCAGTGTGAGTGTAAATTTTGTTGTAGGGACAATCTTTATAGGGCCGCTATAGTGGGTATTGAGCCCATCGTCTATAAGGGATTGTTGATCGGTTGTTACTTTCCATCTAAAATCTATGATTTTAGAAACATTTTGGGCTGGAGTAAAAAGAATGCTGTTTTTGTCTTGGATTTCTATTCTGCCATAAACTGTTTTATCATCTATGGGAGAATCATCTTTTGCCACCATCCACCATTGAACAGAGGATTCATTATCTATGCCTGATACTGAAAATGCTTTTTGAGGGTCTCCCATAAGAAAATTCCACTTATTTTCAATAATCGTCATTGGTACTGTAATGGTGATTTGCTCTGAGAATCCTTGATTATCCAGTACAGTGAGGCTGTAGGTCCCTGCAAAAGTTCCGAGGGTAGGTATTTGAAAAAGATAGTTTGATCCTGTGGCATCCTCTAAATCCAGCGGACCATTTATTGCCCAGAAATAGTTTGTATTATCACCTCCACTCAATGTGAAAGTGAATTCATCACCTGCCTTCAATGATGAAGGGCAATCAGCAATCTTAAGTGTTTTCCAGGTGGTTATTTGTACGCTTTTTTCTAATCCGTTTCTTCCTGTATCAAAAATTGTAATGGTAGTATCTATTTTTTCTAAATCGGCAGGGACCTCTTGGGCGGTAAATTGAGCTTCAGTATTACTAACTATTATTAATCCGGGAAGGTCAGGCCAAATAATAGTCCCAACTGCCCCTACTACTTTAAAGGTAGTTTTATTGTATGAATTCATATCAAAAGCTAAATTAATCCTATCAGCAAATAAATATAGACCTTCAATGATGATATCTTTGTTATCTTTTAGATTGTTTTCCAAAGGTAATGAGAGCTGGCAATCAAGGCCGTCAATTGTTTGAAGCGTACCATCCGTTAGTTCAAGAGAAATTACATTTAAATTGTCTGATATATCACCTGTTTGAATAATATAAGAGGTTTTTATGCAGGCTTGATCAAAGAAAGGTTCAATGGTTGCTTTATTGCCTGTATCAAATGACAGAATAATGTTTCCACCTGTAAGAGTAACAGCCTCAGAAAAATAAAGTGTGATATCAATGGCATCTCCCACCTGATACATACCGTCGGCATTGTCTGAGGTGATATCAACTATTTGTACTGTCCTTACTTCATTAGAATAATCACTCTCTAATTTTGAGGTGTTATATGCAGTAATTGAAAAAAAGTACTGTTCTTTTTCGTTTAATTCTTGCACAGTATGTCTGGTGACATTTCCAACATCAAGGGTATTTTGATAGGGTGGTCCTGATAAACCTTCATTGTAATAAATAATATACCCGGCTAAATTCGGATCAGTGTTGGCCTCCCAGGTAAGGGTAATTTCCATGGCCTCAAGGGGTACTGCTACTATTAAGCCATGAACCAGTAAGGCTAATCCCAGAAGAAGGATACAACTGATTTTTTTATGAATATCCATAAATTTAGTATTGGCTCCAAACTATACTATTCATTCCTAATGATAAAATAGTCATGTTCTCGAATAATCCTTTCAATATTTATTCCATCCCGGCTTTAATTAATTGCCTTTTTATCCTATTTTTTGGATTTTTTGTTTATTTTGACAATAGGAGAAGGTTTTCCCATAAAATTTTTTTTCTGGCTATGTTTAGTGTAGGGCTAATGGAATTCGGAAATTTTATGTTATTGAATGCCGCAAATCCTGCTCACTTCCTTTTTTGGGGGAAAGTAAGTCTAACCGGATGTTGTTTTATTCCTGCCAATTGGTCGTTATTTAGCCTTATCTTTGGCAGAAATAATGAAGAAGAACAAAAGGAGTGGAAGAGAAAATGGAAAATTTTTATACTTTGTATTTATATTATTTCATTTATTTTTTTCCTTTTTGTTCCCACCAACTTGTTCATTTTTCTTCCCTCTCAATCAATCCGATCATCAGGCTTTTATCCTTTAGACAGTCTATTTCTTTTAGGGAAGATCGGGCGATTTTTTCCCTTTTTCCTTTTAATGACTTTTGTTTTTATTCTTTGTAATTTAGAGACAATTTACAGGAATTCAAAAGGTATTAAAAGTTGGCAAATTAAATATAGTATCATGGGAATTTTCGCACCCTTTCTGTTTTATATTTATCTTGCCAGCAGGGCCATTCTATTTCCTTTTATCAAACTGAATACTTTGCCCTTTAGCTCGATTATAATCCTTATTTCAACCGGTCTCCTTTGCTTCAGTATTGTCAGACATCGATTAATGGACATTGATTTAAATTTATCAAGACACGTATTTTATGGATCATTTACCATTACTTTAGTGAGTGGTTATCTTTTTTTTATCGGATTGGCAGGTGAACTTGTAAGAGTATTCAAAATTAATTTTAATCAGCTTTTTTATCCGGTAATCATTCTTTTCATCCTCATGGTCTTTTCAACTTTCCTCTTATTAGACAAAAATCGGAAAAAAATTAAGAATTTTTTTGACAGGCATGTTTACAGAAATAAATATGATTACAGGTTTGAATGGACTGAATTGACAAAACGAGTGAGCACGGTATTAAATCTTGATGAGATGCTGGATAAATTCATGGAATATATTTCTGAAACCATGTGCGTAAAAGAGGTCTATATTTGGCTTTATCTTGAAGATGATGCACAATATGTTTTTGTTGCCTCCACTCCTGAAATGAATAAACAAAAAATAGTATTTGATAAAAAAAGTTTATTAATAGAATTTATTCGATTGAAAAAGGTCCCTTTTTCTCTTTCTCCTTCATTTGTCAATAAACAGGAAAATAATTT
The DNA here is from genome assembly GCA_030605265.1 of Pseudomonadota bacterium. Classification (GTDB taxonomy): domain Bacteria; phylum SZUA-182; class SZUA-182; order DTGQ01; family DTGQ01; genus JAUWIR01. The sequence continues at coordinate 27,582 of JAUWIR010000002.1, forward strand.
TTTGTTGAAAAGTAAAGAGTTTTTTGATTTATATAAAATTAATACTTTAAGTCCTCTGATGATAAATCAAGAATTAATAGGGTTTATTGCCTTGGGGAAAGAGATAACCGGCGCAACCTATAATTATGAGGACTATGATATTTTAAAAACTATTTGCCATCAGGCGGCAAGCGCTATAATGAATATCAAGCTTTCCGAGCGTCTTCATTTAGCCAAAGAGATAGACCTGATGAATAAAATATCTTCCTTTGTCCTCCATGATCTAAAAAATTCCATCTCAATGCTCTCTTTAATCATCCAGAATGCTTCTCATAATATTCAAAAACCGGAATTTCAAAAAGACCTTATGGAAACCATCTCTAAAACCATTACGAATATGAATAAGTTGATGGGTAAAATGGCTTCAATGCCAAAAGAGATTATTCTAGAGAAGACAGAAACAGATATTGTTCAGATGCTGGGAGAAATTATTCAAGATATGAGATTGGGAAACAATGGGATTAGACTTGAAGAAAATTATGAAAACCTACCAAGAGTTAAAGTGGATCAGCAGAGAATAAGAAGTGTTTTTCATAATATCATTATGAATGCCCAAGAATCTTTGTTAAATAATGGAAATGGAAATGGAAACGGGCAAAAAATAGCAATTGCCACATTTGTAGAAAATTCTTCCTTAGTTATTGAAATTTCTGACAATGGAATGGGTATGTCAAAGGATTTTCTTGACAAAAAATTATTTAAACCTTTTCAAACAACTAAAAAGAAAGGTCTGGGGATCGGCCTTTATCAGTGCAAAATGATCATAGTCGCCCATGGAGGAAGGATTGAAGTAAAAAGTAAGCAAGGGGAGGGGAGTACTTTTAGAGTGTATTTATGTATTGATGATGATTTTTTGCACACCATAAAGAAAAAAATGTTTTAAGATCAAACACTTTTTTCCCCTCCTCACATTTCCCGCCTTATATATTCCTCTTGATTATTCTCCCAATAAAACTATTTTTTTTTTATTCTTCAATAAAAATAGCGCTAATAGCCCAAGATTTCTCTTTTTGCTCTTTTTGCTGAATCAGCTTAACAGCTTATCAACTTAACAGCTTAATTCATCAGCTTAACAGCTAATCAGCTCATCAGCTTAATTTTTTATGGCATACTTTATGCTTTATTCAAGATGAAGAAAAATAAGATCTTAAACTCATAACAACAAAACCGACTCTTTAATTATTCTATGTGCGGAATTGCAGGAATCTTAAATCTTAATGAAGGCGCTCTTGATGAAGGCACCCCTGAGGTCCTCTCTTCTATGATCAGAGAGCTTTCTCATCGCGGGCCCGATGAATCCGGTTTTTTTATGAAGGGAGCAATTGCTCTAGGCCATGCTCGTTTGAGTATTATTGATTTATCTACAGGTAGTCAACCTATCTGTAATGAAGATAGAAGCGTTTGGATTATTTTTAATGGGGAGATTTTTAATTACCTTGAGTTAAAAGAGGATTTAGAAAAAAGAGGGCACCGGTTCTCAACAAAGACTGATACTGAAGTGATCATCCACAGTTATGAAGAAAAAGGGATGGATTGTCTCAATGATTTAAATGGTCAATTCGCTTTGGCTCTATGGGATGAAAAAAAACAAACTCTTTATCTGGCCAGGGATAGAGTAGGAATTTGTCCTCTTTTTTATACCACCTATGGAGGAAGAATGATATTTGCTTCAGAGGTTAAATCAATTTTTCAGTATCCAGGGATTGAGCGCAAAATTGATTTTAAGGGGTTAGATCAGATTTTTACTTTATGGACTACCATTCCTCCAAGAACAATTTTCCAGGATATTTCCGAAATTCCTGCAGGAAATTACTTGGAAGTTAAAAATGGGAAATTCCAAAAAAAACAGTATTGGGATTTTGACTTTCATGCTGATGATCCACCCTATAAAGAATCATTTTATGCAGAGCAACTTACTCATCTTCTTGTATCAGCCATTACTATCCGATTAAGATCCGATGTTCCAGTGGGAGTGTACCTGAGCGGAGGGCTTGATTCTTCTATTGTGGCCTCTCTTATCCACCGCTTTACTGATAATTCTCTAAAAACCTTTTCCATTACTTTTGAAAATAAAGATTTTGATGAATCATCCTATCAAAAGCAGATGGTGGATTTTTTAGGCACTGATCACAGCTCTGTTTCTATAAACTGTGAAGATATTTATAAGGTATTCTCACGAATCATTTGGCACAGTGAGAAGCCAATTTTACGCACCTCCCCGGCGCCCTTATATAGATTATCTAAACTGGTAAATGAGCATAATTATAAGGTTGTGCTTTCAGGGGAAGGCGCTGACGAGTTTTTTACCGGGTACAATATTTTTAAGGAAGCAAAAATTCGGGAATTCTGGGCGAAAGATCCGGATTCTATTTATAGACCTTTACTGTTAAAAAAATTATATCCTTATTTAAATTTACCCCGTGACAAAGGGAATATTTTTCTTAAAAAATTTTTTAATTATAAATTAACAGAAACTGCCGATCCTTTTTATTCTCATTTAATTCGGTGGAAGAATACTGCTGTTCTTAAAGGGTATTTCTCCTCTGAGGTAAAGAAAGCTTTAGCCGGGTATAATTGTTTAGAGGATTTTGAGAAAAAAAATTTTGAAGATTGGAATATTGTATCAAGGGCCCAATATATTGAAGCAAAAACTTTTTTGAGTGGATATTTATTAAGTACCCAGGGCGACCGGATGCTCATGGCCAATTCAGTGGAAGGAAGGTTTCCTTTTCTTGATCACAGGGTAATTGAGTTTTGTAATAGAATACCTGCAAAATTGAAACTGAAAATATTATCTGAAAAGAATATTCTCAAAAAAGCTTCTAAGCCTTTTCTTCCTGCTGAAATAACTGAAAGAAAAAAACAACCTTACAGAGCGCCGATCAGTAAAAATTTTCTTGGCAATGACCAAAAAGGATATGTTTTGGATTTATTGTCCTCCAAAAGAGTAAAAGAGGCAGGGTATTTCTCAGCTGATGGAACCCAAAAACTTGTTAATAAGATAGTCAAATTAGGCGATCATTTAGGAGAACGAGATAATATGGCGCTGGTGGGAATTCTTTCCACCCAATTATTACATTCACTATTCATTGAGAATACCGGTTAAAATCCATAACTAAAAAAAAGGGGGAGATTCATGGATCAAAATGAATTAAGAAAAAGTGTCCGGAATTTTATTCAAGAGAATTTTATTTTTGATAAAGACTATTCCTTTCAGGACGACTCTTCATTTTTAGATGAGGGGATTATCGACTCAACAGGGATATTGGAATTGGTTGCCTTTTTGGAAGAAAATTTTCATATAAAAGTGGAAGATGAAGAACTTATCCCGGACAATCTTGATTCTGTAAATAATATAATACATTACTTACAGAAAAAAGTGTCCAAGATATCAGTGCTTGTTTGATACGATCCAGGTTTTGAAAATCTGAGTCTTACATTATTTTGAGGCTTATATTATATAGAAAAAATTATAATCATAAAAAAAATAAAAAATTATGAGATATTTATTACAGCATTTTTTAGAATACACTGCGGAGAAATTTTCTGATAAAACAGCCCTTGTATTTGAGAAGAATCGGTTTACTTTTCGACAAATTGAAGAAAAAGCCAATCAATTGGCTAATTGCCTCATAAGGTATGGCATCAAAAGGGGTGATAGAGTTGCTGTATTTATGGATAATTCAGCAGAGGCAATTATTTCACTGTTCGGGATATTAAAGGCTGATGCAGTTTTTAGTATCTTAAGCTCAACAATAAAAAGCCAAAAGCTTCAGTTTATATTAAATAATTCTGAAGCTAAAATTTTAATTACCCACAAAAATAAATATCGATTTCTTCAGCCTATTGTCAATAACTTAACCTCTTTGCAGCATATTATCATAGCCGGGCCAAAGGAAAAAAACGGGGCTTTCAGCAGCAGTGTCTGGGATGAAGTAATTCATGGAAATATGGTGACCAGGCCGGCAACAAAAAATATTGGTCTTGATCTGGCCAGTATCATTTACACCTCAGGTTCAACAGGTGAGCCAAAGGGAGTAATGCTCACCCACTGCAATATGATTTCAGCAGCAAAGTCAATTACCACGTATCTTCAGAATAATGATCAGGATATTATCTTAAGTACTCTTCCTTTATCCTTTGACTACGGCCTTTACCAGGTATTAATGACCAGTTTTTTTGGCGGCACCCTTGTTCTTGAAAGATCATTCTTATATCTTTTTGAAGTGTTAAAAAAGATACGCCAAGAGAAAGTAACCGGTTTTCCCATTGTGCCCACCATGGCTGCCACCTTATTGCGTATGAAGGATTTATCTCAGTTTGATTTTTTAAGTCTGCGCTATCTTACTAATACTGCCGCCGTCTTGCCGGTGGATCATATTAAACGATTACAATCGATTTTTCCTGAAGTGAAGATCTTTTCCATGTATGGACTTACCGAATGTAAAAGAGTTGCCTATTTACCTCCCGAAGACCTCGAATCAAAACCTGCTTCAGTAGGGAAAGCTATGCCGAATGAGGAGGTTTATATTGTCAATGAAAAGGGGGAGCAACTGAACTCCGGGCAGATAGGGGAACTTGTTGTCCGAGGAAGCAATATAATGAAAGGTTACTGGCGGGACCAAAAAGCTACTGAAAAAGTATTAAAAGAGGGCTTATTTCCCGGGGAAAAAACTCTCTATACAGGTGATCTTTTCACCATGGATGAAGAGGGATATTTATATTTTGTGTCCAGAAAAGACGATATGATTAAAAGCAGAGGAGAGCGCATAAGTCCCAAGGAGATTGAGGATGTGCTCCATCAATTAAAAGGGGTAATAGAGGCGGCTGTTATTGGAGTTCAGGATGAAATTTTAGGGCAAGCCATCAAAGCCTTTATTCTTACTGAGGATGAAAATTTGAAGGAAAGAGAAGTGATCGCCTTTTGCATGAAACATTTGGAATATTTTATGGTCCCCAAAAGTATTGAATTTGTAAAGCATTTTCCCCGCACCAGTACGGGAAAAATTGATAAAAAAATATTGAAAAAGAAAACCGGTCTGGTTTCATGAAAAAAATTCAATAGTTCTTTGACCGGCGAAAGGGGTTTTTATGAACTGTTGTCAGAATGTAACAGCCCAAAAAATTTGTCAAAAATGCGTTCTTCCTGATACTTTCCCTAATATTCGTTTTGATCTTGAAGGCACTTGCCAGTATTGCCGTTCACATTCATCTAATAGTGACCTTGAAGAAGCGAAAACCAAGTATGGTTCCCGGTTTGAAGAATTAATTACCACCATGAAGACCTCAACCCATTCTTATGATGCTCTTGTAGCTTTTAGTGGTGGAAAAGACAGTACGTATACGCTGGATGTGCTAAAAAATCATTATGGACTCAGACTTTTGGCCTTGACTTTTGATCATGGGTTTATTTCACCCTATGCTCTAAATAATATCAATCAAGTAATTGAAAATTTAGGTATAGATCATATTTTCTTTAAGCCGGACTTTCAACTTCTCTGCAATATTTTTCGCTTTTCCTTGGAACATGAATTTCATCCTCCAAAGGCCTTGGAGCGGGCA
>JAUWIR010000105.1 GCA_030605265.1 Pseudomonadota bacterium
ACGCTTTCTTTTTCAAAAAAAATAGACAATCACATTGGAGCAATCTGGAATTTTGTTCACCACTATAACGCTACCTTGGAAATCGAAACTGCTTAAATATTACCACTACATCTTAAGCACTACCCAATTGTGGTATAGCTTTGAATAAATAACAGAGGATTAAACATTTCCTCAGCAAAGAAGTTCAATTTATTTTTTCTATTTGGAACATCTATGATTACAGGTTTTAAAAATACTCCTTTAAATTACCGTATGGGCTGTGCTAAATAATTGCAGGTTACTTTATCTTCTAATTCCGACCACTTTGTGCCTTGAAATTTTTCCCCTTGAATATAGATATCCATTCCCTTTTCATAGGCTTTTTTCATGGCTTCTTTATACTTTATTCTATTCTGGATTTTGGTTACTGGAACAATATCATGGTTAAAATTCTCTCTTCATTCAATAATCTAGCCCCCACCAGGGCACTTAGATAATTCTCTGAAAAATCATCAGAAAGGAAGGGTTTTTCTAATTCCAAACCAATTAATAATCCCTTCCCTCGAACATCTTTTATTAGAGGATGTTTTTCTTTTAATTGCCTTAGTCAAAAGTATATCAGGGACTACTCCCTCATGATCACAAGCAAACATTTTTCCTGTCCGACCTAACCTAACCCGGTTTGAATTTCATCTACTATAAGAAGCACGCCTTTGTTTTTACAAAGTTCCTCCACCTTTTTCAGATATCCTTGAGGAGGTATCCTGATACCTCCTTCCGCCTGGATTGGTTCAAGGATAAAAGCTGCATAGGTTTCATTTTGTAATTTTTTTTCAACAGCCGGATAATTTCCTAAAGGAATACATTCACATCCAGTGAGTAGGGAACCAAAACCGCTTTGATATTTTTTATTTCCTGTTACAGAAAGGACCCCCATAGTCTTGCAGTGAAAGCCCCCTTCAGTATAGAGAATTTTATCAACTCCTCTGTAGAGTCTTGCAGTTTTTAAAGCCATCTCAACTACATCTGCTCCCCTCATATCAAGAAAACTCCTCTGCAAATTCCCTGGACTTATTTCAGAAAGTATTTTCAGAAGTTTTGTATGATATGCGTTGAGACCTATCTGATTATGCCCAATATTATGGACCCCGATCCCTGCAGTTAAATCTATATATTCTCTTCCTTGAGCATCCCCTTTGTACCTTTAGCCTTTATTGGTTCAGAAAAAAGACAATCATGCCCAAACAGGTTAAAAATTTTCCCTAATGCTGAATTCCCAAATTGGATAAACTGGTCAAGGGCACCATCTTTATTCTCTGAATAACTTTTATCTGAATTCAATGCCCTCCCTCAAGAAAAAAAAGAGTATTACTGAAAGTCATTGTTTATTCTTTTCCTTCCGAAAAAAAAGGGAGGCAAAAATTGAAAGAAACAAGCGGTAAATTAATAGAAACAATAGAACGAACTGAAAGTATAAAAAGCTTCAGGTTTCTTCCTGATGAAAAAATTCATTTTTCACCAGGACAGTTTCTCCAGCTTATCTTTGATGAAAAGGATAGGCAAAATCGTCTTATGAATAAATATCTCTCCTTCTCCTGTGCTCCACAAAGAGAGTATATTGAGGTTACCAAACGTCTTTCCAATAGTGAATTCTCCCTTAAGCTGAAACAACTTCATCTGGGGGAGAGGGTTCTTTTAAGGGCCCCAATGGGTGACTGTGTGTTTAGCGATGAATACACAAAAATAGGCTTTCTTATTGGAGGGATTGGTATTACACCAGTTATTTCCATTATTGAGTACATTATAGAAAAAAAAGTATCTACCAGTATCTGCCTTCTCTATTCTAATCGATTTGAAGATGATATTGCTTTTCGTCAGGAATTAAATTTATGGCAAACAATATATCCTCATCTTCTTCACGTTGTTTATTTAGTAAATGAATGTAAGCCAAAAGACAAACAATGCCTTTATGGAATTATCACTAAAAATATTGTGATCACTCATATGGCAGATTGGCGGGAAAGAGTTATCTTTGTCTTTGGGCCACCTACTATGGTTAATATCATGAAGGATATCTGCTCTGAGATCTCCTGCCAAAAGGGAAATATTAAGACAGAAACCTTTGCAGGATATTAAAGGTAATATGAGCCTAAAAGGAGATATGTTACTTTTTAATTGGTTCTAAATTCCAGTTTACCTTCCTTTTGAATAGTTCTTTTAAAATTTGATTCACGGGCATCTTGATCATCTTCCACTAATAATATTTTCTCTCCCCTCCCCTGAAATGCCAGAAAAGACACTTCTCTTTCAACATCTCTAATCTGCTTGTCTATAAAAGTTTAGTTTCTAACTCGGCTTTTATGCTCACATCTTCACCAATAAATATTTAGGGGCCCAGATAAGAGCAAAGCTAATCCCCCCCAGTAAACTTTCCAAACTATGGAATAAGACACATCCATTACTACCTTCTGAAGCAATTGCATGGAAAAACATAAGAATTCCAATTAAGAGGAAACCAATAACCACAAAGAAAAAATTACTGTTTTCTTTTTTTAATTTTAAATTTAAAAAAAACCCCATCAAGATAACTATTAAGGCTTGAAACATTTCTATGGAAGAATGTAAGATGAAAATCCCAGGTATTATCAAACTCTGAATCCTGGTTATTCTGTTTTTTTTAGTAACTCAATTGGTTTATCTCTTAAGTGATCAACAATACAGTAGAATCCAAACATTTTATCGCTATTATTACGAAGTTGATGCGGGCAGTTTGGCGGTATCAAGGCGATTGAATTAGGTGTGAGCATTTGCCAATCTCTGCCTATTTTTACCTCTCCCTCTCCCCTCTTGCTTATGACAAAATGTATGTGCCTGTGCTTTTCCAAGCTTGTATACCCCCCAGGTTTTATCTCAAAATAGCGCACCTCAAATCCTGCTTCGGATTCAGAAGGAGTATATAAAATAGTCCGTGTAGTTCCAGAAAAATGAGACCCATCAGGCTTATAGATTGTTTTTTTTAAACCCTCCCATTCTCCATTTTTTATTTGTTTTAATATCCTTAAAGAATGCATAATTGAAACTCCTTTATCTTTATGCTGTTCCAAAAACACCATATCTTGCTCCTGTTATTTTGAAAATTTTGGGCTTAAGTCAGCTCTAGGTTTCCTTTGAAATTTTGATTTTTTTTTAAATATCATAATCATAATCATACGCATAATCGTAATCTTTCTCAAGATTTAAAAAATATTCAAAATATATTATTAGTAGTATAATAGAAATGAGAAGAAATAAATTATAAGGGAGGTGGATATCATGCTTAGGGATTTAGAAGCTCTACCCCTTGATATAGATTTTAACCCAATAAATTGGGATTATGAAGTTAATGAATTTGCTCCTGAAAAATTAGAACAGACGATATATAAACCTATGGAAATTTTTAGTTATGAAATTGATGAAGAAACGCTTCAGGAAGTGGGCGAAGCAATAGAAGAAATTGAATCATATGATTTTTATCATTATTGAAAGATGATAACATAATGAAAAGATGAGAAAAAATTAGTCTCTTTTAAACCACTTTATGCCGAATGAAGGTAAAAGAGGTTGATGGCTTGGCTCTAAAAAACATCAAATATTATTTAATTTGATTATATTGGAATAAAAAGAATCGAAAATGAAGGAGAGAAAGCACGCTCTCATAATGGCTCGGCATTACTCCCCCTTACTCCCCCTAGAGGCGGCAATCAATCATTAAGCATTTGGAAGTTAATCGGACAAAGCAGCCTCTAAATCGATCTTGCCGGCCCCCCAAATATTATTTGGAATAGCTGAGGGACCTTCTCCGGTGTATATATCCGTCTTAGCGGTATTTTTAAGAATTTCTAAAATTTCCGAAACAGTAAGAGTAGGATTTTCTTCAAGTATTAAGGCAACAGCCCCTGTTGCGTGAGGGGCCGCCATACTGGTTCCCTGCAGTATGGCATGAAGCCCGTCAGGGTCTACCCTGTTGTTTTCAGAGAAATAGGCATTATTCTCCTGGTTTAATTGTGAAGATAAGCTGGCACAGATGCCTGCGCCCGGGGTACAAATGTCAGGTTTTATTCTATTGTCTCTGGTGGGGCCATGACTACTAAAAAAAGCAATATCTTCAAGTGTGAAGGGATCGTAATAATTAAGTGGGAAATCTCCAAAACATTGATATTGATTAAGGCCATCATACCGATAGTCCCAACAAATTTTGGTAGTATAGGCACCAACAGTAATGACTTGAGAGGCTGAAGCCGGGCAGGCAACAGTCATTTCATTATCGGAAAATTCTTCTCCATATTTTGGCCTGGCTAGGGCAAGGTTTTGACTGGTTGTATGCCAGGCATGGTAGGTGCCTTCTTCTTTAATTTGAACACCGTATAACCGTATTGTCCAAGTCCCGGAAGCAGGAGGCCCACCCCTGCCAAAAGCGTCCTTGAAATCAAAAATTTGGATAAAGAGGTTATTATCACTATTTGTTGATTCCCAAATCTTGTTTCCTGAGGCATTATCAACATATACTGCACCGTCAGCAGTATAAAAAAAGGGAAGGATATTTTGTCCTGTCAGCCAAAATCCATCATAGACTCTATTATTAGGGCTAATTATTTTCACATAACACCTGTCCTCTCCTGAATACCAGATATCAAAAACAATAAAATCATCATTATCCCCCTCATTGGCAGTGTAAGAGGGAATCTCAAGGGAAATAGCCGTGGATTGAAGGAGCCGCCCTATTTTCCTTTTAGGGATTTCCCCCTTCCCATGAATAGGATAGCCCCATAGGGCAAGGTTCTCAGAGTTCATATTTCGTGAGGCATTCCCTGCTGCCGCAATTACAATTTTCCCTGGACCTGTTAAAGCATCAATAGCTTGTTCAAAAAGTGTGCTCCCGTCATGAGGTCCAAAATCAGTACCTAAACTCAAATTCACTACTGCAGGCAAAGATAAGGACTCAGCTTTCTGAAAAATATAATTTATGGCATCCACAATAATATCAGCACTATTCCTATTTTTTTCATTATTAAAATCTAATTTCACGGCAATTATTTTAGCCTTCGGCGCTACTCCCCGATATTTTGGATGATTTCCTGCAGCAATACCCGCTACGTGGCTACCGTGACCTTCTTCATCCTTATGATACTCTATTCCCCCGGTACCTTTATTAATATCACTTTCCAGGTACTCAGAGCCATAGTTATATAAAGAAGGTGTGTTTTCAATCCCATCCTCATCATCAATAGTCTGGTCCCAAATACTGCTAATTCTGGTACTCCCATCAGGATTTTTAAAATCCGGATGTGTGTAATCTATCCCTGTATCAACAATGCCGATAATAACCCCCTCCCCCATTTTCGTTTCACTGAGAGATAAATTCATGCCGCTACTTGTGGGGACACTTTTATCTAAGAACCTTCTAATGCTCATACCTGCTTCGATTTTTTCAATATCAGATCTGGCAGCTAAAGACGGGAGCGATTTTACAGGAACAACCGCCGTCATAATTCCATTTTTAAGCACTGTTTTTACCGTGCCGCCTGCTTCTTTTATATAATTAATACAGCTGCTACAGTTATTATTTTCATCACATTCTGTACAGTTGCTACAATTACTACAGTTGTTGCAGTCTTTACAGTTACTGCAGTCGCTATTGCCTTTTAAAAACACATTCACTACCGGCTCTTTTTGACCCTCAATCACTTGGGCCCAAATATTAATAAATTCTCCATTTATACATTCACAAAGATTAAGCGCGGTTATATCTTGCGTTAAAAGAAATTTTAGCTGAGCATCAAGCTTATATAAATCCTGATAAAAATTATTAATTCGCTCACGTATATGCTGGTCGTCACGAAGGCGGATCCTCATATATTTTTCTTGAGAGAAAAAATTTTTTCTGTAATTACCAAAGGGGAGGTAAATACCCTTAGTATTAATAATATTCTCTCTAATGGGAAGAGTAATCCTGTCAAAAGCAAATACTGGTTTTATTAGAGAAAGAAATACTATAGAAGAGGCAAAACAAAACAATACTACTTTTTTTACCCTTTTTGTCACACTTATTCTCCTTATATAATGGGTTATCTAAAAAATTTATATTATCATTTTACAAATAGATAATTAGTGAAAAAGTTAAAAAATTATATTTTCATCATTATAATCATAGTAGGTAAACTCCTCAAAAAAGCCTCTAAGTGACTTCAAAGATGCTTTTGAGATTTGTTAATTAAAAGGTTCATGTATGTTTTACATTATGAGCTACTAAATTTATTATATTTCGGAAATTTTTCATAATTTATTTACTCATCATTACTTAAAAAACCTTCAGAAAAAAAAAGAAGTTTTAATTTTCCTGGTAAAACCTTTTAACTCAACATCACCAACCTAAAAAAAATCCCTAAGGGACCAATCAAACTATAGTGACTGCCAAAGGAACCAGTTTGGGAAAAACCATATTATCTAATACTGCTTTTTGCAGTATAGAGATAAAAGAAGGAATTTTTTCCTCCAAAAGCACGATCATCGGGAAAGTCCATCTTAAAACAAAATATGAGGATACTACTGATTTCTCTTTTTTTAATAGAGATTTACCAGTGGTCGGCATCCCTGATGTAGCACTTTATCTTGAAAACGGCTCCAGGGTGGTTACTGATAAAAATGGAAAATTTTCTATTCCCGAAGTCGGCTCCTGGAACCATGAAATCTGCGACTGTAGCCAGGGAGTAAAATAATTTGCCGGGTCGGCATAGGGAGAGGTAAATGGGCACGTACTACTCGCCCGGGCAAAAAATCAGGGTTAAAAGGCTTTTTCTTTAAGTCGTTTCACAATAGCAATATCAGCCTCGGCAAAATCATAATTATCGAATTCTTCCGGGAGTATCCATTTGATTTCTTCATGGTCATTGAGCAAAAATTCCCCGGATAAATATTCAACCCTATAAGCTAAAAGTTCAATCGAGATATGACTATACTTGTATCTACTGGAGCAGATAAATTCTCCTATTCTTGTTTGGATACCAAATTCCTCAACAAGCTCTCTTTTTAAACAATGCTCAGGGGGCTCTCCCGCCTCAATTTTCCCACCGGGAAACTCCCATTTATTCTCTAAATAATCGCCTTTCTTTCTTTTGGCAATCAATATCTTTCCCTTTTTTTCGAGAATGGCTGCTGTTACTCTTTGCATATTTTATCTCATTCAAGGGTTAAATAATTTTTCAAGGCTCACTCACTGTTTATCAATGTTATCAGGGACCTTAAAAGCTTATATGGTTTATATTCCTACAGTGAATTACTGTTCCACCTAAATCAATACAAAATCACCTATAAATATACCGATAAAATATCATCATTACTAGAAAAAAATTGAATTATTCATGAATCGATTTTTTCATGTTTCCATCCATCTATAGATCTCGGGATCACTATACATGGCTCGAATAGTAAAATCTATTGTAGTAATAATGGAAGTTTTATTTGTTTTTTATAGTACTCCTTGTTTGGGGAGCACTTACGGAGCTTTTGATATAAATGTCCATGAAAAAACATACCTTTATCTTCAATCAAATCAAAAGGTACGGGGCAATAGAAATATTTTTATTGAAACCGCCATGGATGTACTCGGTAAAAAAAAACTCCATAGGCAGGTAACTTTTGATTTTTCCTTGCGCCTCCAAATCGATTCAGACCAAAAATCACAAGGTGTTACTTCTAATCTTAAGGACAATGATAGGAAAAGAAACATAGTTGATCTCAATGAAGGATTTATTGAATACAGACAAAACAATTTTGATTGGTTTTTAGGTAAAAGGATTCATTCCTGGGGAAAAGGCGATTATTTTCACCCCTCTGATAGAATTAACCCTCAAGATTATACAGATTTTCTTGACACAGAAAAAATGGGTGTTTTCTCTTTTGGAATGAAATATTATCCCAATGTAATCTCCCAATTAGAGATCCAATTCCTGCCTTTCTTTACTAAAAGCAGGCTCTATTTTACTAATTCCTCCTGGTCCATCTTTGATAGAGAGGTCAAGATAGAAGAAAAAATCCCCTCTGATGCTCAATATGCCTTACGATACTCTCTTTATCTTGAAAATTGGGACATAGAAATGATTTATATCAAAAAAAGAGAGGATCTTCCAACTCTTTTTTTTAACGATTTCAAGCAAATAGTTACAAAATATAAAAGGGCAAATATTTTCTCTCTTGAGCAAGCAACAACAATAGCAAATAGGTTCGAACTGCATGGAGGACTAACCTATTATGATAATGATGAACCGCAGGTGTATGGAAAATTTGTAAATTACCTGATAGGGCTCAACTATTCCTTTAATGAAAATATTTTTTTTAAAAAAAATATTGATATAAGCAGCGAATTTTTGGGAACAATTGATATAAAAAAACCGGATGAAGATAAGGTAGATAAGATAGTTGGAGATTTTTTTCGTCTTTTTGAAAACTCCCTCTTTTTAAAAATATGTTTCTCTGTGGGGAATTTCTCCCTTATTGAAGTGTCAAATCTTTTTTTACTTGAACAATCCTCAAATGATATTTTACGAGTTGCCTATCGCCATAATTATAATGATCAACTGGAGTTAAAGCTTGGAGTGGATTGTATCTGGGGAAATAACAAAGAACCCATCTTTTATCGGTTTTCTAAAAATGATAGAATATTTTTTAAGGTAAAATATATATTTAATTAATAATTATGGAAATATTTCGCTTTAGCCAAAGGCCAGATGGAAATTTATGCTGAATCCTTAAGATTGGCTGAGCAGCAGATGAGGGAAACAGAAGACAGGATCGAGGTGGGCACCTTGGCTAAAACTGAGTTCTTTGCAGCTCAGGCGGAAGTGGCCCTCCGGCGAGAAAATCTGATCAATGCCAAAATTATAGGCATCATCAAAATTAATGGCCTTCCCCCAAGGTGTATTATATCTTTCTGAAAAGTAGGGGCCATATTTATTAATATAATTGCCTTCAGCCCCTCCCCCCCAGCTTATTCATGAGGTGGAAAATCAAGTAGATCTTCTTCTTGAGTAGTAGTAAGGGTCTCAGCAGCGGCTTTGGCAATGTTTGTCCAAAGATCATTTTTCCACCATTCAAGGTAACGCTGGAATTGACGGCGGGTAGAGAAGACTACAAAGGGGGTTTTGGCTGTAAGCTCAAGAATTTGCTTGCAATGTTCAATTACTCTCTTTTTAATCTTTTTATTAATCGTTTTTTCATCAGCTGTGGAGGGAAAATGGTACAAGCGAAGCATTTCTAACTCGGCAAGGGTCCCGTGCGCCCACGCTTTGTCAATAGTTTCTTTAGCAGCCAGGTCCTGTGATGCCCAAGTCATAGTACCTTGCCAGGTATCTGAATCCGGTTCATTATTAAGTACGGCAGTAAGTGAAAGATACTGGGTAGCCGGCCAATGTTCTCTTCCTTCTTGCATGGCCTTTTCATACCAGGATAGTGCTTTCTGTAATGCCTGATTAACTTCTTCCTCGGGTCGTCCTCTTTTCCAAAGAATTTCAGCAGAACGTTTTTCTGTTGCGCCGCCTATACCAAAGCACTCGGTCCTAAACTTGCCGATAAACTTTCCCGCGTCCTTATCCTGCAGCTTTTTCTCCCATATTTGAAGCCTCTTGCGGGCCTGATTAATGGCCTTATCCAGGTCATGGTCATTTTTTGATTCCAGGGCTTGCTGGGCGCGATTTAGATCAACGTCAATTGCACGACGTATTTGCCTCATCCAGAACCACTCCACCTCATTATCAAAATCTGGTAGAGGGGATGCATAAGCGACAAGGCCTGCCCAGTCATGATCGTGGTGGGCGCTGATATATAACTTTTCGCGCAGCCCTTGCAGCGCCCAGCGAGGATCATCACCGCGGAGCAGACGCTCGTAAAGCAACATTGTTATCCGTACGGAGCCTCTTTTGGTAAGTGGGAATTGGGAAGCAAAAACCCACGGGATACCAAAGGCGTGCAAATCATGTGCAATGCTGCTACCTGGTACAAGCACAGAACCGGGATTACCGGAATCGCAAGTGGCAAGTGTGACCACCAAAGGTTG
>JAUWIR010000303.1 GCA_030605265.1 Pseudomonadota bacterium
GGAAAATTTATGAAACTCTTAAAAACTATTAGTTCAGCCACCCTGTTTGGGGCTATTAAGCAGGTAAACACTTTTAGACTTATGCGAATATTTCAATCCCTCTTTCCATGTAAGTTCTTCTATTTAAAAGGGTTTCCTTTTACAAAATATTATGTTTTTTGATAAAGAACATTAAACCATAAGCATTCTTAATTTAAATTTCCTACTAATTTTATTATAAAGTTGTATTCTATAAATAAAAAATATATACTGAGTACAAATAAGAATAAAAATTGTATATTATAAACTTTCTAATAATTTGTCAAATATGATAAAAAAAATATTTATTCTTTTGACAGCTTTATTGCTGTCCCATAAAGGTCTCGCCGAAGGGGAAAACCTGATCTGCATTATTCAAAGCGCAAGAATAAAACCCTATAATGAAGCGGTTAGGGGATTCAAAGAGATATGCTCTGAGAAAACCTATAAATTTTTTCTTTCTGAAAACAGCTTTCAGGAGATTAAAAGTAGTCTAAAAAAACTAAAAGCCGACATGATGTTGGCCATAGGAAAAGATGCTCTTACTTTTACTAACGGCACCAATGGGATACCGATTGTTTCTCTTATGGTTATTAATCCTGAAACGATCATCTCGGATAAAAAAAATATAATTAACGTGCCCATGATGATATCTCCGGAGCGGCAACTAAATGTTTTAAAAAAAATATTGCCGACTAAAAAAAATATAGGCATATTTTACAACCCATTAAATACTGATTTTTTAATTAAAAAAATAAAAAAAATTGATCGACAGGCCGGTTATAAACTCTTTACCCAGCCCGTGCATTCTCCAGCCGAAGTGTCCTTCAAAGTCAAAGGACTGGAAAAAAAAATTGACATAATTTGGCTACTCCCGGACCCGACCATTATTTGCTCTGAAAACATTGAATATTTATTACTTTTTTCCCTTGAGCATAAAATTCCTCTAATAAGCTTTTCAGATAAATATGTAGAAATGGGGGCTTTATTGTCAATGAATATCAGTCCGATTGAAATGGGCAAACAAGCAGGAAGAATAGCAAAAAAGATACTCTCTCTTCCTAAAAAGGGAAAGCTTCCCCAAAATAGTGAAGTTAAAGAAATGATGATATCAATTAATCTGAAAGTAGCTAATAATTTGGGAATAGCTATCAATAAATTAGCTAAAATCCATGATAACCCGAAGAGCCAAATTATATATAAATATCAAATAACCGACTAGAAGGGACTATTGTGAAGCTTTTCAATATATCCGGAATACTCAACAAGAAATTCAGCAGAAAACTTTTTTTTATTTTTTCTGTGCTTATTTTGATTATTTCTGCCACATTTATGCTCTTTTTTAATAACTATGTATACAAATCCGAAAAAGACAAATTACTGCAAGAGGGAGAAATTCTTTCCAAACTTCTTGCTCATAGTGCAAGACTTGGAGTATTTTCTGAAAATGAAGCTTTATTGAAGGACCCTTTAATAGGCATTCTAAATCATGATGAGGTCATAGAAGCAAGTATTTATAATGTTTATGGAAAACTTCTTTACAATATGCAAAAAGACCCCGAAAATCCACTGAATCAAAATATAACCAAGGTAAGTAAAATATTCGCCGGCCTGAAAAAACAGAGACGACCCCTTCATGTGCAAAATGAAATTTCCTTAAATTTTTTTAATCTGGTCACCAGCAAACCTATTCTTTCACATGAAGAATCCATATTTTTTCAGGAGGCATCTCAACAGGAAAACAGAATTTTAGGTTTTGTTAAAATTTCCCTCAGCAAGAAAAAAATGCATAAAAAAATACAAAGTTTGCTATTTTCCTGCCTGTTAATCGGGTTTATCTTTTTACTACTGGGATGTTTTTTTATCTATTTGATATCTAAAAGTGTTACACAACCTTTACTCCGATTAACCAAAAGCGTTCAAGCTTTTGGAGAAGGAATTCCTGTCGCTCAAGTGCCTGTTGAAACAAAAGACGAAATAGGCAAATTAGCCACAGCTTTTAATACCATGGCGGAGTCTTTACAAAAGAGAGAAAAGGAAAAGAAAGCACTTGAAAAACAACTCATTCACGCTCAAAAAATGGAATCAATAGGGACATTGGCAGGCGGTATTTCCCATGATTTTAATAATATTCTCAATGCCATAATGGGCTATGCGAGTTTACTGCAAATTGAATTGGAGGAAAACAGCCCCTTGCGATTTGATGTAGATCAGATATTGGGAGCTACTGAAAGAGCAGCTACTCTGACGAAAAATTTGCTTGCCTTTAGCAGAAAACAAAATATGGAATTCTTGCCTGTAAATTGTAATGATATCATCACCAGTGTCAAACAACTTCTTGTTCGACTGGTTAATGAAGATATCGAATTTAAATTAAATCTTACTAAAGAAAATTTACTTATTTTGGGAGACCGCGGCCAAATTGACCAAATTTTATTCAATCTGGTTACCAATGCCAAAGATGCCATGCCGGACGGTGGAGTATTATCAATAACCACGGAGGCAGTGGAATTAAGTCCCTCCTTTTTTGAGGCCAAAAAAAAATGTATTGAAAAAGAAAAGGGTAATTATGCTCTCATAGCAGTATCAGATACCGGTACCGGAATGGATGAGAGAACAAAAGAGAGAATTTTTGATCCTTTTTATACTACCAAAGAAGTTGGCAAAGGGACCGGGCTTGGTCTTTCTATGGCCTATGGGATAGTAAAACAACATCATGGATTTATTGATGTCATTAGCACACCTGAGGTAGGAACGGAATTTAAAATATATTTCCCTTTGATTCAATCAGGGATTAAAGAAAAAGAAAAAGAAGAAGAAAGACAACCAGTAATTGTTGGGGGTGATGAAACACTGCTAATAGCGGAAGACGATCACCACAACAAAGCCCTTTCCAGAGAAATATTCGAGCGATTAGGCTATAGGGTAATTGTGGCAAAAGATGGACAGGATGCCATAAATAAATTTAGAGAAAACAGTGAATCGATCGGACTTTTGCTGTTTGATGTATTCATGCCCAAAAGAAACGGCAAAGAAGCATATGAAGAGATAAAAAAGCTAAACCCTAACATAAAATCAATTTTCTTGAGTGGGTATGATCGAGAAGCCCTCCAAAAGGCGGGGGTTTTTGATATGGAGACGGATATCGTCTTTAAGCCGATTTCCCCTAATAAATTATTATTTAAAGTTAGAGAGACATTAGACGCCTAATTACTCCTCCCCCATAAGGCTTCCCTTAATCCGGTTTGACGTACAATAGATCTTGATACCGTACTGAGCACTATCTCCTCTTTGCCCCATATTTCAACATATTTTTTAGCACGAGTAATTCCAGTATAGAGAAGCTCCTTAGTGAGAATTTCCTTATCTTTTTCCGGAAGCAATAGGAGCACTTTATCGAATTCAGACCCTTGACTTTTATGAATTGTCATAACAAAGGCAGTTTCATGCCTCGGCAAGCGACTAGGCGCTATTCTTCTCAAGGCCCCCTGTGAAGTTAAAAAATGTGCCTTTAGATCGCCGTTACTTTGAGAACTGGAGAAGATAATACCAATGTCTCCGTTATAGAATTCTCGCTGATAATCATTTTCCGTGATCATAATTGGTTGGCCATGATACCAGCGCCCCTGTGACTGAATCAATCCTTCTTTCGTTAATATTTTTTGGATAAGTTCATTCATCCCTTCAAGGCCAAAGGGCCCGCGACGCACAGCGCAAAGTATTCGGAATTGATTAAAAAATTGAAATGCCTTCTCCGGTGTTTCAGCTTTTAAAAAAGGACCATATTCTCTAACAACTATGGGAGCAAGTGTTCGGGGTAAAGCATTTGATCCAACATGGGATTTCCAAAATATATCCTGAAATTTTTTTGATCTTTCTTTTAATAGCTCCACTGCCCTTTCCCCGGCACCCTGATTAATCGCTTGGCTAATCAATCCTATCCCACTGGAAGAATCAAATCGATAATTTTTCTTCAGAAAAACTATACAATCTGCAAGTTCGCTTTTTTTATTCCAACCCTTCCCCCCCTCTTCCTGCACAATACCCTCTATTTCGTGGAAAGATCTTTTTAAAGATAAATGATTCCCCTGACCTATACAAATATCTCCAAAAACCGTCCCGGAATCAATGGAAGCCAACTGGTCCCTATCACCTAGGAAAATCAGCTTGGTTTTGGGTAAGGTAGCCTGAAATAACTTTGCCATCAATGGCAAATCGATCATTGATGCCTCATCTACTATTACTATATCGTAAGGCAGTGGATGTTTTTCATTGTAGTGAAACTCATATGAACCTCGCCGCGCTCCTAAAAGGCGGTGAAGAGTGGAAACTTCTTCCGGAATCAAAGGGTCTATTTCTGCAGGATAGGGCAATTTTTTTTTCAAAAGAAGAATTGATTCTTTTAACCGCATGTCGGCCTTTCCGGTAGGTGCAGTTAAAGCAATAGACAATTTCCTCCCCTTGGCCTGTTCCAGGAGGAGTATGATCACTTTTACCACAGTAGTGGTTTTCCCGGTCCCGGGGCCTCCGGAGATAAGGCAAAGGTTTTTGTGCAAAGCAACTATGGCAGCAATTTTTTGCCAATTTGGCCCTTCATCCGCCCTATCATCCGGGAATAGCCGTTTAAGGCCATTTTGTAATAGTTTCAGGTCAATATCCTGATACACTATCTCTTTTCGTTCCAACAGGTTTTCCCTTAAAATCTTTTCATATTCCCAGTAGCGAAAAAGATAGAGTCTCCCCTGATCATCTAAAATTAAAGGTTTAAAATCTCCTGGTTGGCCGATAACACGGGATTGATGAAGTGCCTTTATCCATTGGGAAAAATCCGGGCAAATTATCTTACCGGCATAGTTTCCTTCGCATAAAATAGATAAGGGCTGATTGGCAACAAGCTTTAGATTAAGACATACATGCCCTTTTTCTATGAACCTACAAAGAAGCCCTGCTGCCAAAAAAAGCTCCGGTATCTGTTTCCCCTCCAGTTTTAGAATAAAATTGGCAAAATGGGGGACTATCTCAAAGCCTTTTTCCGGATTTTGAAAAACAGTCATTATCTCTTCCATTAAAATCCTTTTCATGAGCCCCTGTTTTCCCTACAAATAAATATCTTAGTCAAATAATTCAAATAATTTTTAGACAGGATAATAGGATTGGCAAGAAATCACTCTTCAACTTTACGCCTGACTTTATTTTTTTCAAAATGAAGTATCAAGTCTACTCGACAATTCTCATTTTAACATGGTTTGGATCAAGGAAACATTCTTTCACCGCAGAGTACGCAGAGAGAATATAAGAAAAACTCAGCGTCCTCTGCGCCCTCTGCGGTAATTATTTTTTTTTAGACCTAGGTTTCATTCATTTCCTTATTGCTTTGAAAGATATTGATCAAGGGCAGTAATCAATGGGAAAGGCGGTCTATGTCGAAATATTCCATATTCAGGATTGCCTGATGGATCTATGCCTCTCAAAAAAACGTAGAAAACACAGCCAAAATGTTTTTCATAATCATATCCTATGAGATTTCTTGAAAGATATTTATGCAGGGCAATAGTGTAAAGATATGCTTGAAATAGATAATATTCAGAAATCATTACCTCGCTGATTTTCTTTTTTCCATAATCTTGTAGTTCAACACCAAGATAATTAGATTTCCAATCTACTATATAGAAGCGATCTGTCTTTTGAAAAATTAAATCAATATACCCCTTGAGAATTCCTTCAATAGAAAGAAAGTTTAATTTTTCTATCATCTCACCAAAATCTTTATTTACTGCTGTGTCGCCATAGGTTGAAAAAATTTCACCAACCTGCCGGGAACTGATCTTGCCAATAGGAAAATAGA
>JAUWIR010000594.1 GCA_030605265.1 Pseudomonadota bacterium
GTTTCTTTTTCCCTACTATAATACTGAAAACTTCAGTCAGTGGTGGGGGAATTTTAGACTGTCACAACCCCTTAAAGTGGGGGAATTTTAGGCTATCATAATCAGTCAAACCTCCACTATTAACTAAAAAGATACCAATTGTTTTTTATTTATAAGTAAAGATTGGCACCTAGTCAATATAGTCAATAGTGGAGGTTTGACCCCGAATTTCGTAGATGATATTCAGCAGTTGGCAATTCAGCAGGCAGGCGGCGCATCCTCAGACAGAAAAAGCCCGGCCATTAAGCGACAAATAGTTTTTATCTGCGGAAGGGTAAAAGAGTTAAAAAAAATTTTCTATGTATCGGAATCCATATTTCAGGGATTAGTTAAAGGGACCATTGGCCCAAAGGATTTATATAGCCGGCTCAAGTCTATAGGGGTTATGGAAAATGATCTTGAGCAGATGGGCGGCAGCTTAATTACCTTTGCCGAGCGGGAAAAGATAGATCCTGAACAAAAGATGACCGGCCTTTGGACCAAGACGGATGTGTTACACAATCAGGTTGACAGGCTGACCGGCGGCGCTGCTGAAGGGCTTCTTTACTATAATGATGAAATAATATTCAAAAGGCCCGGCGGCGGACTTTGGTTTTTGGTGAAAACAGATGAGATTGAATATCTTAGGCCCCTTTTTCGCTACCTTGAAGATACAGGAATAGGGGGAGAGAGGTCCTCCGGCAAGGGTCATTTTAAGATTACCTGTGATGATGCGCCCTATCAACTTCCTAAAGCAAAGGAACCCAATTCCTTTATCATACTATCCCGCTGGTCCCCGAAAGATAAGGAAAGAATAGTGTTCGAGAGCGATGCTGCTGCATGGGAACTATTAAACCAAAGGCCGCGACGTGAAGTGATGCATACCTCGGAAGGAAAGTTTATCTCAAATAATCTTTTGCGCCTGTTCGCTGAAGGCTCAGTCTTTCCTTTGCAGGAAGAAAAAGAATGTTATGGCAGAATTGAGCCGGTAGAATATACAGGGACAGCCCCGGCATATGAGGAAATTTACAGAAACGGCTTAGCCCTTCCGGTAATGGCCAGGATTGGAGGCTGAAAGATGAAATTAAAAACCCTAACCCCGGTCCACATCGGAAATGGGGAGAGTTTAAAACCCCTTTCCTATATTGTAGACGGCCAGGTGCTTACTATTCTTGATATGAGTAAGTTTTTTTTCCTGCTCACTCCCCTTCAGCGGGATTATTATATGCAATGGATCAATAAAATTTTACGAGATGCAGCTCAAATCGAAGAAGAAATTGCCCAAACCAAAGGGACCAGACATTTCAATCCTGATTTATTCAGACAAAAATCCTTTGAAGAGGGGAAACTTTCCCTTGGCTGGTTCATTGAAAAGAAACTGCGAAAAGATCCTGCACACTTTGCCAAAAAATGTACCGACTATCAAGTCGCTTATACTTGCAGGCCCCGGCGGGACGGCTTCAAGGCCCATCTTAAGGACATTCAGAAGCGGCCCTATATACCCGGCTCCGAGATAAAAGGCGCCCTGCGCACCTCACTTCTCTATGATATGCTTCAAAAAGATCAAGAATACAAGATGCTTCAATCAGCCTACCATGATTTAAAATCAACTCTAAATAATAAGGACCTGGACTCTGAACAAAAGAAAAAGCAATTTAAAAAAATGGCAAGCCCTCAGGAGGAACAAGGCTTGGAGAGAAAGCTCCTTAGGGGAAAAGAAAAAGATGCCAAATTTGATCTTTTAAAATTTGTTACTATTGGCGACACCTATTCTAAAAAGTCCGGCTGTTTAAAAATAGAGCTTACCAAGGCCCTTGGCACTAATAGGCGAAATACAAAAATGTGGTTAGAGACCATCAAGCCCTATACTGAGTTTCCCTTTCATCTTTCAACCATAAATAATTTTTCCTTAGATGTTTTGGAATTAAAAGAAAAGGAGGATTTTTTTTCTGAAGAAAGAATTTTAAGGGCTTTTTTTCAAAGAGCAAAGGATTTATTGCAGGAGGAAAAAAGCTATTTTAGCGGTAACAGTAAAATACTTAGCGAAATAGATCGCCTGGAGATGAAAAACCAACCCTCAGCGCCGCTTCTTCGCTTGGGCGCGGGGCAGGGTTTTTTGGGCACAACCATCCATTTAAAAATGTTGCTTGATGATAGCCAATTATATGAGGAAACCATACCCTGTGGTGTAAAATTGTTGAAGCCAGGATGGAATATTAATCCCAAAAAATTTCCCAAAATAAGAAGGATTACAGTTGATGCACAAGAGAACCCGGTGACATTGCTTGGCTGGGTAAGGATAGAAGCGGATTGAAAAGCGGATTGAAAAAAATGCACCAGAAAGTATACAAGAAGGGGATGTGCAAAAAAGTAGATATATTTTTTTGATTATTATGTAGTATATTATTGAATAGTATTGAAAAAAAAATAGATAAAGCTTATGGAACATGCGCTACCTTGTAACCTATGACATACCGGATGATAAAAGACGCACCAAGCTTGCCAAAATGCTTGAAGATTTTGGCGACAGGGTCCAATACAGTGTTTTTGAATGTATATTGGATAAAGAGCATTTGCATCGGATGATAGCCGGGATAAATAATATTATCATCGAAAAGGAAGACAGTGTGCGGGTATACCCCTTATGCGCGTCTTGTGAAAAAGATATTAAAATTATGGGGCAAGGAGACATGATTAAAATAGAAAATATATATATTATTTAGTTTATAAACGAAATTTCGGAAAGGCCAAAAAAAGGGGGGTGGTTACAGGAAGGTTGGAACTGTATGTTTTTATTAATAAAAAAGTCATTTTGAAGGGAAAATAAAAGAAGCATAAGGAAAATTATGGGGGCCAAAAAGATAGGTTACAGAAAATGGGTATTTAACTGCTTGTATTTATTGGACTAAAAAAGGGTGCTGTCGGAAACAGAGACCTGATGAATAAGGGATTGCGACTAAGAACCATGGTCAATTACTTTAAGAAACTCAATTAACTCCAGTAGGAAACAGAGACATGTAGAATAAGCGAAATCGATGATAAAAAAATA
>JAUWIR010000089.1 GCA_030605265.1 Pseudomonadota bacterium
AATAGATTTATATGCTAAATTTATACGCCAGGCATGTTTCCTTTACTGAAATTGCATATTACTTTGCTGTTAATTATGTCGGTAAAAGAATATATCTCTTAAAAATGACATCCACCGGGAATTGCTGAGACCCTGCTAATCATAGGCAATATTTGTGTGGCGCTTGAAAAATTCGAAGATGCAGAAGTATTCTACAACAAGTTATTGCAGATTGATCCTACAAATACTAATGCCATCGAGTGTCTTGCCAAGTTAAAAAAACGAGGAATAACATCTAATCCCATAACATCTAATACCCTAAAAGATAAATCCATAATCGATTGCGCTCGGAAAAAAATCAGGGGAGAAACTAGCGCCGGGCAGTATCTTGTATCCGCCATTGTATCTACCTATAATTCTGAGAAATATCTATGCGGTTGTTTGGAGGACCTAACAACACAAACTATCTCTGATCATCTGGAGATAATCGTTGTAAATAGTGGCTCCGAACAAAATGAGGAGACTATAGTTAAGGAGTTCCAAGAAAAATATTCGAATATTAAATACATCAAAACGGAAAACCGCGAAAGTGTTTATGCTGCCTGGAATCTTAGTATTAAAGCGGCTTCCGGAAATATATTACCAATGCCAATACTGATGATCGTCATCGCGGGGACGCATTTGAAGTCATGGTTAATATCCTTGAAACGCTTCCTGAGATTTCTCTGGTTTATGCGGATGTAATCATAACTGAAACCGAAAACGAGACGTTCGATAGCTGCACACCAGTCGGCTGTTTTAACTGGCTGAACTTCAGCAGGGAAGATTTGTTGAATAAAGGGTGCTTTGTAGGCCCGCAGCCCATGTGGCGAAGAGATGTTCATGATGAATATGGGTATTTTGATGATTCATATATAAGTTCGGGAGACTATGAATTCTGGCTGCGTATTTCTCAAAGTCGAACCTTTATGCATATTCCTATTCGGCTGGGACTGTATTTGCGATCTCCCGGCAGTATTGAACATTCCAACCGGGAAAAGCAAAGAGAAGAAAATAACAAAATTTTCATAATGTATAAAAATGCCCAATCTTCCGGTAGAATCATCAGAAGCCTTAAAACCGGTTTGTCGGGGGAGCGTACTGAAAAATCAAGCGAAACTATGAAATCCCCTGAGGAAATCTATCAAAACATCCATGCAGCAATGGGGAATAAACAACCAAAAGAAGTAATCGAAGAAATAGAAAGGCTGGTCGACTCTTTCCCTGAATTTGCACTGGCGCATAATGACCTCGGCGTCTTGTATTACAATGCTGCTAAAAAAGAAAAAGCTCTCTATCATTACCGAAGGGCCGTGCAGTTCGAACCTGAAAACATTACCTTCCAGAAGAACTTGGCGGATTTTTTATTTGTTGAATTGGGCCGAATAGAGGAAGCGCTTCAAGCCTATGTAAATATTCTAAAGGCTCATCCGGAGGATGTTGAAACCCTTTTGATTATCGGACACATTTGCGTTGCCTTAAAGAAATTCGATGATGCCATGGATTTTTATAATCGTGTGCTGGAAATAGAACCTTTGAATACTAATGCGCGACAGAATCTAGATAAGCTTGAAAAAGGAAGCGCCGGATGAGATATACCGCGACATCCAAAATATGATGAGTGACATCAAGCCTGAAGAAGCTATCAGTAAATTTGAAAATCTCGTGAATTCGTTTCCTGATTTTGCCCTGGCCCATAACGACCTGGGTGTCTTGCACTATAACACAGGAGATAAAGAGAAAGCCTTAAATTACTACCGCAAGGCCGTTCAGCTTCAGCCTGAAAATATTACTTTCCAAAAAAACCTGGCGGACTTTTTATATGTCGAATCGGGCAGGCTAGAGGAAGCGCTTCAAATTTATGTAAATATTCTGGCGGCCCATCCTGAGGATCTTGAAATCCTTTTGATTGCCGGGCACATCTGCGTTGCCTTAAAAAAATTCGATGAAGCAGAGACCTTTTACAATCGTATACTGGAGATTGAACCCGCAAACGAAGATGCTGCGAAAAATCTGAAAGCTCTAAAAAATTATCTTCAAAACGAGAAAGTCTTTAGTTTAGTATGATGAACTATGTAATCTAATGGCCAAAAATGAAAAAAATTGATCTGCTTTTTTAATAAAAGTTACCTGAGTCAAGCCTTAATTTCGCGTAAAGATTTTTTTTAAGCTTCCGATAAATAATAATAGAATCAGAAACATGGAAGGACCATGGAAAATACATGTCAAGCATTAAGATTGGGACAAATCAGGCGCTCTTTCATCTTAACAGTCTAAACAAAAGAATGGATTCCCTTACGCAAAGGCTTAGCACAGGGAAAAAAATCAACTCAAACGAAGAGGATCCCTCGGCATGGGCGGCATCCCGCAGCAGTCATGCGACTTTTAACCTTCTGCAGTCTATCAACTCCAGCCTCGACATGGTTGCCATGAATGTCAAGATAGCTGATACAACAATGGAAACAATTGGTGATTATATTGAAAATATGAAGGGTCGATTGGAGACAATCGTAAATAATGATCCTCCCTTTCTAATGGACAGTCCGCAAAGGATTGAAATGATAGATGGGTTTAATGAACTTCGGGGCCAGATTGATCAGATGACTAATTCTTCCGAAGAAGGTGCAAGAAAGATCATGTCCGACCCTTCGGTTGTTTCTGATGCAGGTGATTGGGAGGTCATAGTCGGTGAAAACATTGCCAAGAGGACTATCCATAGCCGGCAAGTTCATACAGGACCTGAAGGTTTAAATATTTCGGAACTGGCTGAAACTGTAACAGATTCTGAAATTGTTGAGGCAATTGCCAACCTTAAGTCGGCAAAGGAAACCCTTGAACAAAAGCGCGAGGGCCTGGGCATAGACGCAGTCGGCATTGCCCGCTGGCAGGAACATAATACAAAGATAGCCAATTTTTATAGAAGGCGTGCGGAAAAGATCGAAAATGCAAACCTGGATGAGGTGGCTGCACAGATCAAGAGTGGGGAATTGAAACGAGAATTGACTATAGAAGGGATCAAGAGCATAACCGAAACTCAGGCGACATTAATAGAATTTTTAAAATTATTCTAATTACAGGCCCAATATTTTGAATCGAAGGTGATTTAACGAATGCATTCAAGTCCTTTAGAAGCCTATAGTAATGTTCAAAAGGCCACCATGAACGGGAGTGAAATTGAAGCATTCATTCTCAATGATGCGGCTTTAAAGTTAAAGCATTGCCAAGATAATTGGGAAGACAATAAGGGTTTCAATGAAAAATTAAACAAAGCACTTAAATTCAATCAGCAGATATGGAATTTTTTTCAATCAGAGATGATCAATCCTTATAATTCCCTACCGGAAAAGTTTAAAAAAGATATTCTTAGCCTTAGTCTGTTTATTAATAAGCGCATTTTTGAAATTATGGCTTATCCTGCCCCTGAAAAATTAGAAGCAATTATCAATATCAATCTCAACCTTGCTGAGGGATTGAAAAGTCCGCAGATGAGATAGTTGTGTGTTTTTATAGTAAATTATGTAACGATTTACACGTAATAATCATCCGATTTAAACTATAAAGAGCTGCAACTGTCAATATTTATATGGAGATTTCTGCTTAATGTAAATTTAAAATCAGTAAAATAAAAAAATTTTAATAGTAACACTAATTATAAATTTTTTTTAAAGATCAGACATTTCCATACGAATTTGAGATCCACTTTTGGCCAAAAACCGGGAATTATTGAAATGTTTTCGGACCCATTTTGGGGTAATGTCCATTTATTCTTTTTTTTATATACCAGTAATTACAGCATATTAGGCAATTTTTTAGATAACCGTGTGTTTTAAAAAACCAGGCATCCGCTCACACATAAAGTAGCAAGTGGCGCTCATCTTTAAAGTAGCAAATTATTTGAAGTTGTTTAAACAGCAATTATTTATAAATTACAATCAGTTATGAGAGATACTGGATTAATGAGTTACAAAAATTTACAAAAATCAACGAAAAGGCTTGATTTACGCTGAAAAAAATTGCTTCTTTAAACATGAGCGGATTTTAGCTATTTTATCTTTTTTTTGCTACTTTATACGTGAGCACATTTTTATAATTTTCACAGCCAAAGCATTCAAATTCTTTTCGGTATTGCAATCAAATGTAGAGCAGTTTTGGCATTTCTCATTGCGACATTCTACATGCCTATGAAGGTGAATAAGTGGGCCTCAAATATGGCTGATAAAGTGGCCCTCAAATCTGCCTGGAAATGTCTGAAGATATTTTGTTAAAGTGGAGAATTGGATGTTTAAAAAAAGAGAATTTAATATAGGGAATATTGGAAATATTGGAAATGTGGAAAATAAAATAGATGTAAATAAAATAGAAAATATAAAACAGGAGGAAGAAGTAAAAGTGGAAAATTTAAATATGGGGAATTATACCAAAAAATCTGTGGGACCTACTGATAAATCTAAATCAAATATCTTTCTAAAGGGAAGTAAAGTAATCGGGGACATTCAATTTACTGATGATTTTGTTTTAGAGGGATCTGTTGAGGGGAACATTAATTCTGAGGGAAAATCAAACATTATTGTCAAAGGGAATTGTAAAGGCACTATTAAAACTGAAGGGGGCAATGTAAAGATAGAAGGTCATATGAGTGGTGGTGATATTATTGCAGGAGGCGATATTAAAATTACGGGCTCATTCAAAGGGGGGAAAGCTGAAGCAAAAGGAAAGTTATCTGTAAATGGGGAATTTAGCGGGAAATTAGAAAGTAACGAAATAGAAATTGGTCAAGATGCCCGTGGGAAAGGTGATATTTTTTATAATGAATCTATTTCTATTACCAAGGGCGCTAAAATTGAAGTAAATATTAATCAGATTTCAAGCAAGCAGAGTAAGCAGCAAGATACCAAGAAAATCCCCAACCAGATTGATAAAGAAGAAGAACCAAACATGGACCCTGTACAACAGTTAATAAGGGCCCATTAATTAGGTCTATTATTATTATTCTGTTTTTAGTTAACCTGGTTTTTAAATAAATTACCTTCAAAGCGATAAAGCCGTTAGTTTAGTAAGATAATCCATGTCATCTAAGGGCCAAAAAATAAAAAGATTGATCTGTATCCTTAAAAAAGTTGGAGCGCGGGGATGTCAGATCCGGAACATGATGCATTAGAATAAATTTATTGATTTCTTCCCCTTACTAGGCCATAATAATTCAACCTTAAAAGTATACTCGGTGATGTGACATATTGAGAATAATAAGGGGTAATAGGGCATGAAATTAAGTATAAAAGAAAAAAAAATTTTAGGAGAATTTAAGAGAAGAATAAAAAAGAAATATTCAGATGAAATTCAAGATATTCTGGTTTTTGGTTCAAAGGCTAGAGGAAATGCCGGGAAGGAATCGGATATTGATATTTTAGTTATCACTTCATCCGGGGATTGGAAAAAAGGAGACGAAATCCGAGGAATTGGCTATGGATTAGATGAAGCCATTGGTTATAAATTATCTATTCAGGTTATTTCAAAATCCCATATTGATTATCTAAGGCGGTATAATTTTCAATTTATTAAGAATGTTGAAAGAGAAGCAGTATCGTTATGAAACATCCCAATGAAGAAGAGATAATAAAGGAAACTGCAAGAGGCGGCAAGTCTTTAAAAGCAGCCAAAAAATTGTTTGAAGAAAAACTCTTTGAAGATGCTATTTCTCGTTCTTATTATGCAATCTTACATTTAGCAAAGGCTGTTTTACTTATGGAAAATGTAAAAGTCTATTCTCATGAGGCGGTGAAGAGACTTTTTGGGATGCATTTAATTAAAACCGGAAAGATTGAACCTAAGTACTCAAAAATAATGAGAGAAGAACAAGATGATCGTTATTTAGCTGATTATGATGTTGCTTTTTTTGTAGAAGAAGAACGAGTAAAAAAAAGAATTGAAGATGCAGAATGTTTTTTTAAGGAAATGATTGAATACCTTGAGAAACATGGAATTAATCTTAAAAAAAAGTGACTGAATTCCGGGGTGAATTCCGGGGACACCATACTTATCTATGTAGCCGTTCAGGCGCCTCTTTCCCAAGCCATTTACAATTTTCTTCAGGGTCATATGATAAAATAAATCATCTACAGGAGCCCGGATAAATTTAAGGGCTACAATTCGTGCCACATTTTTCTAACCTGCGCCTAAAAAAGCCCAATACAACATTCCATAGTGAATTGAACATCTTTCACAAAACAGTTATGAGACTGCAATCAATAATCTGGACGGCGGCAACTACGAGTGGGGAAGAGCTGTTCAGCAAACAGGTGATGACGGCTATATCATCACTGTGACACTAACCTTCATATATGGGTGGTAAAAACAGATTCATCAGGAAAAATTCAATGGGATGAACATCTCAGGATCTACCGGTATTGTGGCGCTGCTACCGGCCGGCTGACAGATGATGGCGGTTATATCATCATAGGATGGGGCCATATTCCCATGGTAGGATATGAATTCTGCCTGCTTAAGCTTGGCGGTGAGCCGGGTGTGCAAAAAACTTTTTTCACCCTCTCAAGTCAGCAGTTTGCTGAAGTGGATTTCAAGGTAGCTAACAGCAAGATGGGAGATGTAGACGGGGATGGTGATTTGGATATTATATTTTCCGGCTATAATGGGACAGCCGCCGGCAGGATTTACCTCAATGACGGCTCGGGAAATTTTATCGATTCAGGCCAGGCCATTGGCGCACGTGTCTCTGGGTGATGTGGATAATGATGGCGATTTAGATGCTGTTTCAGGAAAGAAAGCCGTGGCGGACTCTCCAGGGATAATTGGTCTTTACATTAATCGCCGTGAAGCAAAGAAAGCAAATAGTGCGCCTACACCTCCAACGCAGCTTGCAGCCGTACGAAATAACGATACTCTCACATTCAGCTGGCGGGCAGGCTCTGATGCCCAGACGCCGACACCATTGCTCACCTATAACTTGAGGGTCGGTACCAGCGAAGGCGGGCATGAGATCTTTTCCGGCATTATACCCGCAGGGCCGGGCAATGTTGGACCCCAACTATCATGGATTTTAAAGGGTTTTACCGGAGTAACATATTACTGGGCAGTTCAAACCATTGACAGCGCTTTTCAGGCATCAATCTGGAGTGTGGCCCAAGGCAATCCTTCAGGAACATCTCAGGTATCAACGCAGAGTGAGGGCCAGGCCAAACCTTCCGAAACATCAGAAAACAAGGGCGAAGAATATGATAACCAGGACATCGAGGGTATGAATAGTAACTGTAATCTCTCAGGTTATCGCACAGTACCGGCTTATGTCTATCCCAGGGGCGGAGGAAACCGGATAAGTATTGAAGTCAAGATTTCCGATAAGCATAAAATCCGATACAGATACAGACAGTGACGGCGCAGTCGATTGTAATGATAACTGCCCTATTGATCCCAACAAGGTAGAGCCGGGACTATGTGGCTGTGGAATACCTGAAGATACATGTAACGATGATAAGTTAAGGGATGATAAAGAAGTAATTACATCTAAATCTGATGATGATGACAAGAAGGGGTGTTTTATTGCTGCACTAACTGAGAATTCAATATTGGATTTGAATATTTTTTATCTATTTCCTTCACATAATGGTCGAAAAATGAAGAGATTTAAAAAATGACTTTTATTTCGGCATCTTTCATACACCACGAAAAGTAGTTTAGCTTATTTAAGAGGCAGTGATATTCATGGGAATACCGGCGGAAGAGCACAGTTCAGCGGTTTAATTTAATTGGAAAGATGTCTATTATGTGCGATTATTTTAAGCTTATACATTTTTTTATTGAATTTATAAAAAAAATTTATCATCATAGTTATGACTAAGGTCATACAGGGCTGGGAGGTATATTATGATTACCGTATCTAAAGGACAATTAAAGGCAAAAATGCTTGAGTATTTTCGTAGTATAGAACAAACAGGAGAAGAACTTATTGTTACTAATAATCGAATACCTGTTCTAAAAGTCATACCCATCAATAAGAAAAGATATGCCGCTGATGTTTTTGCAGATATACGTGGCAAAATTAAATATTATGAAGACATATTAGCTCCTGAAACTGCCGAGTGGAATGAGGTATAATTATGGTATTGCTGGATACATGTGCGTTAGTATGGTGGTCTTTGGGTCCTGAAAGACTGTCTGCTAAAGCAAGAGAAACATGTAATAATATTAAAATAGAGGGTGCAATTATTTCCTCCATATCTATATGGGAGCTGGGAATAAAATTAAGAAAAGGTAAATTGGAAATTAATATAAGCCTTGAGGAATATGTCAAGCGATTAAAGCAGCTTGGGACATTAGAAATCATTCCTGTCGATGAAACTATTTGGTTAAAAAATCTCTCTCTCGATTGGACCCATCGGGACCCGGCTGACAGAACAATTGTGGCCACTGCACAATTAAAAAATGTTCCAATTATAACAAAAGATGACCTTATCAGGGGTTACTATGGCGAACCTAATTCCCTTGCGATACATTAAAATTATTTCAGGAATTGTTTTTATCCTCTTTGGGATAGTATCTTTAATTAAAGCAAAGCAAGAGGAAGCAGAAGGTAAGCTGAAAAATCCCTTTTTCACAAGTTTTTTAATAGTGCTGGTTTCAGAAATGGGGGATAAAACTCAAATTGCTTCAGGCCTCTTTGCAGCAAAATTTCATCCTGTACTTGTCTTCTTGGGAGTAATAACTGCTCTGACCCTTTTATCCGTCATGGCCATATATTTGGGGAAAAATATCTTGCATAAATTGAACAGAAAGCTTGTCTCCCGTATTGCCGGAGTATTATTTATCCTCATAGGAGTATATTGCTTTTTCTGATCTTTATTATTATTATTAAAATATTCTAATTAAGAAACTGGTTGTTTACCAGTAAGGATGATTTGATATCTTCTATGTATGAGAAATTAAAAAAGCGTTGGGATCACATAAGACAAGAGCGTGTGAATATTTCACAAATGAGAGCAAAAAGATTGCTGCATCTTGTTCCCATTTTTCAAAAGTATGCTGTCCATCAGGTCTATTTATTTGGTTCAGTGGCTACTAATACATGTCATGTATCATCAGATGTTGATCTTTACATTGAGGGATTGGATAATAGATTCTATTGGGAAATTCTCAGAGATCTGGAAAATGCCTGCTCATATAATATAGATCTTTATACTCAAGCTGATGATCAGCAATTTACCAGGAAGATCAAACAAAGAGGCGTAAAGATTTATGAATCAAAATATTGAATTATTAAAAGCGGATATTAATGACGAACTGGAAAAAGTGAAAAAAATCCATCAAGAATTTCAAGAACTAAAACCGAAGCTGCAATTAAATGCAGAACAAATCAACAATTTTGATAAAGCTGTCATTGGGTATTATCTTCACAATTTTTACAATGGATGTGAGAATATATTCAAAAGTATAGCACGTTTTTTTGAAAATGATTTATCTGTGGATACATGGCATAGAGATCTTTTAAAGAGGATGAAATTAACCATCAATGGATATCGGCCCGCGGTAGTTGATGAGGAATTATATCTTTTGTTAGATGATTTCCGTGGTTTTCGGCATAAGTTCAGGCATTGTTACTCCTTTGAACTGGATTGGGAGCGGATGAAAATCGTGGCCAATAAATTTGATACAGCCTGGAATCAATTACAATTGCAGATAAAGAAATTTATTTTGGAGTTGAATAAAATAGCAGATGAATAGGCAGGTTGCCTAAAACTATGTGCATCGGGACATAGCCCCCCCCCACGGCCAAGCGAAGCGGGACAAAATAAATTTCCCAAATCATGCTTCAATTACAATAAACAAGATAATATATGAAGATAAACAGATCAGACGATTAACCTGGCAATGGTTCATTGGCAAGAGGGAGCGTGAAAGCGATAGGACCTCCTGGAGAAGGATTAGTCAACCGGCCAGTAGCGGATCTTTTGATCAAATCAGAAGAGTTGCGAGCACAGCGAGGTGAAGGGTGTATGCCCTGAATCTGCCCCTTAGCCCCGAGAATGTTGTATTTTGGGAATGTGCCGATCCCGTGTCTTTGGCGCGCAGGCGAAACGGAGAACACGCTAATGACGAGTGTTCATCCGACACCCCGGGGTCTCAGACAGCATCGAGCTGTGCGAAGTCAATGAAGTAACCAGGCGAGCATCGGAAAGAACCCCAAAGGTCCTTGGTGAAGCATCCCTGATCGAGAGGATAGTAGCCGAGTAATTTCGGTCAACGTAAAAGGAGACGAACAGATGACGCCGATGTGAGGGATGGGAACCGGTAGTGCCGCGATGGACTAGCGATGAAGCGGCTAATGACCGCTGAGCGAAGGTTCCCACGGTTAATCGAGTATGGAAGGAGAAACATTGGCACTATGCAAGGAGTGGAGAACCAGTGAGCACAAACCTGACATATATAGGTGAAAGGGCGCGCAAGGAACCTGATCTGGTGTTTACATCGCTGTATCATCATGTGACGGATATAGACAACCTGCGAGCCTGCTACGAAGCGTTGAACGGCGGCAAGGCCGTCGGCGTGGATGGTGTAACCAAGGAAGAGTATGGGAGGAACCTCGAAGGGAATCTCCAAGACCTC
>JAUWIR010000544.1 GCA_030605265.1 Pseudomonadota bacterium
AGAAAACCAGTGGGCTTGATACTTAATTAAGCGTAAAGTCAAAGAGTTATTGTAAACGATAGACAGGATTAAAAATTATCTTGTCAATCCTGTTATCCTGTCTAAACACTCATGAAAAGCTTTTTTCATCCCCGAGGATGAAAAATCCGACTTTTTCAGTAAAGTCTATTTCTAAAAATGCGTTTTCATGGTAAAAATAGTTAATTGCACAGATTGAAATTTATCAACCTGTGCAATTAGATTTTTAGATTCACTGTAAAAAAATATTTGACAGGATTAAACATGATTAAAATTATTGGGGGTGTACCTTATAATAAGATAGGATTTGGCTTTCTCGAAAGTATTTATGAGAAATTTATGCTTTAAATACGGCCTTAATGCGGAATCGCAAAGGCCCATTACAGTTTAAAACCACTGAGCTTGATACTTAATTTTGGTGAAAATAAAGGTGAGATCAAGCGTAAAGTCAAAGAATTATTGTAAATGATAGACAGGATTAAAAATGATCTTGTCAATCCTGTTATCCTGTCTAAAATGAATTAATTGCACAGGTTGAAATTTATCAATAGGAGGACAAGAATTTTTATGGGGATTTTTTATTACATGGTTAATAAAAATTGGTGGATAGAACTGAAAATCAGGATAAAGGAGAATTAAAGGAGGAGAGTAATCATGAAAAGAAACCATAATAGTAGTAGAATAAGATTTTTTTCTTTGATAAGTTGTCTTATTATATTATCCTTGTTTTGTATACATTTGGTAAGGGCGTCGGCTATGAAAAAAGAAGATGGCAAAAAAGCGATTGTGGCTGGTTTTTTTGGCACAAGTTATCCAACAGCCTTAAAAGCTATTACTAATATTCACCAAAAAATTAAGCAAGCCTTTCCCTCAGCAGAAGTAAGAATTGCCTTTACTTCTGATTTTATAAAGGATATCTGGAACAGACGAAGCAAAGATCAATCTTTTTTAAAAGAACACAAGGACATTCCTGAGGAAATTTTTCAGGTAAAAAGCCCTCTGGCTACTATAGCGGATTTACAAAATCAAGGGTATAAAACCATTATTGTGCAATCTACTCATGTTTATGAAGGAGAGGAATTTGCTGATCTTGCTTCATGTATAGACAGTTTAAACTCCATAAAGACGGTTAAAGAGAAAAACCGGCCCTTTAAGCAGTTGTTTCTGGGGAGGCCCCTTTTAGGGGAAAAGGGCATAAAGCATCATTATCATAATGATCTGATGAATGCCGCCAGGGCTGTAAATGACGATATTGCTCTGGCTAAAGAGCGAAAGGCCGCTCTGGTATACATGGGGCATGGCAATGAATTCTATTCTACCGGGTCTTATATAGAATTACAGAAAACTTTACGAAAGATGTATCAGGATGTCCCCATTTATATTGGCACTGTAGAGGGGTTTCCTTCTCTGGATGATGTGGTCTCTGAGCTGAAGAGGGACAAGATCAAAAAGGTCCTTCTTAAACCCTTTATGATTGTTGCCGGAGATCATGCTTGCAATGATATGGCCGGAGATGAAGAGGATTCCTGGAAGAAGGTTTTAGAGGCCCATTCCATTGCAGTGGAAACCTTCCTTCAAGGGCTTGGAGAGATGGACAGTATTGCCAACATTTTTATTGAGCATATAAAAGAGATTGCTCAGGATAACACCATAGATTTATAAACTTATAGTTTATAGTAATGATAGAGAATAAAAGAGAAAGTGATAACATCGGATGTGGGCCGGCCTTAAAGGCCCACATCTTTTTGTTAACTGCCTTATTAATCGTTCTTTTCATTTTTTCCACCAGTATGGGGTATCTTCATATCTCTGCCCAAGAGGTGGTGAAAATACTCTTTTCCAGGATATTTTCCTTACCAACTCTTTGCCAAGGTATAGATAAAGTAAAACCTTTTGTAATAATTGATGTCAGATTACCACGCATTTTGTCTGCAGCCTTTGTTGGGGCAGGGCTTTCCGTGGCCGGCGTGATTTTCCAGGGGCTTCTGCTAAATCCCCTGGCAGATCCTTACACTTTAGGGATTTCAGCAGGAGCTGCCTTTGGCGCGGCCCTGGCCTTAGTGTTCAATCTTCAGTCTGCAGGGTTTTACAGCTTGCCCCTTTTTGCTTTTGCCGGGGCTTTGCTGTCCTTGTTTTCAGTAATCTATTTAGCCACTTCTGAGGAATACTTTTCTTCCGGCAATCTTATTTTATCAGGCATCATTATTTCAACCATCCTTTCAGCAGGGATAAGTTTTTTAAAGTATTTAGCTAATGAGCGGGTGGCCATTATTATCTTTTGGCTCATGGGAAGTTTTGCCTCAAAAACCTGGCCGGAGGTTATACTTGTTGGCAGCCTTTTTATTATTGGGTATGGTATTTGTCTCTTTTTTGCCCGGGACCTGAATATTATATCTTTAGGAGAACGTTCCGCTCACACCCTGGGGGTAAATATTAAACAGGTCAGGCTAATATTGTTAATTACCGCTTCCTTAATAACAGCGGTTTGTGTGTCCATATCCGGGATTATCGGCTTTGTCGGACTCATTATTCCCCATTTGATGCGTTTTTTTGTGGGTGCTGATAATCAGAAGCTTTTACCTGTTTGCGCACTGGCAGGGGCCATTCTGCTTTTAAGCGCTGACACTGTCACCAGGGCCTTACTGCCGACAGAGGTCCCCATCGGCATCCTCACCGCCCTTATTGGCGGTCCTTTTTTTTGTTATATATTTAAAAAGCGTCACGTGGGTTCTCAAGATGGTTAGCAGACAAAAGTGTTATAAGATCGATAATTTTAGGACATCAAGATGACTAAAAGCCAAGAGTGTTATAAAATCGACAATGTGCATTTTCAATACGGAAAAAACAAGGTCATTGAGGATATCTGTGTAAACTTAGCGGGTGGAAAATTCTATGGACTTATTGGGCCTAACGGGTGTGGAAAAACCACTCTGATTGATTTATTAGTAAAAAATAAAAGACCTTCCTCCGGAAAAGTCAGTTTATTTGGTTTACCTTTAAAGCGGTATACTCAAAAAAGAATGGCCCGGAAGGTGGCCTTAGTTCCACAAAACTTTTACATAAATTTTGCCTTCACTGTTGAAGAGATTGTCCTCATGGGAAGACACCCTCATATTGCCAAATTTTCAGCCCTCACATCGCAGGATAGGCAACTAGTTGAAACAGCCATTCAATCAGCCGACATTGAATCATTGAGAAAAAAGTATATTACTGCTCTCAGCGGCGGAGAGAGGCAAAGGGGAATTTTTGCCAGGGCCCTGGCTCAGGATACGCCTGTACTCCTTCTGGATGAGGCCACCTCAAATTTGGATATTAAACATACATTAAACACTCTTGATATGATCGCTTTTCAGGTGAAAAGCCAAAAGAAAACAGTAATTGCCGATTTCCATGATTTAAATTTGCCAGCTCACTATTGTGATTACCTGTTATTTATGAAAGAGGGGGCCTTGGTTATTCATGGACCAACTGAGGAGGTATTGAAAGAGGAGC
>JAUWIR010000351.1 GCA_030605265.1 Pseudomonadota bacterium
AATTAGGATATTCTACTTTTATTTGTGAATCAAAACCAAAAATAGAACAATGTCTTGACTCAGAACAACTTAAGATAATGCAAGAATTTGGTTTTACCCTCACCCCTGAAAACTTAGTAGAATTAATGAATAAATTAAAAAATCATATTAGTAAATTAGAACATTTATCTAATATGATGCTCAATTAGTTTTTAATTACTCACCTCAAAAACATTCAATTAATTCGTCATTTTTCATACACCACAGTAGCAAGTATCACCTCCCGCACAAGAATCAAAAGTGCGGGAGGTGATGTTACTATAACTAAAACTTTTTACTTAAAGAGTCGTAAGAATGATCGAATATTTTTAATAAAACAAGTTGAACTTTTGTCGTCATTACTCGAAGATTCAGTAGGAACTAAAATATATTGAATTGTTGAATCCGTAGCATTAGGATCTTGCGGGATCGCATAGATTTGTTGTGATGGTGAACTTTCTACCCCATATTCATTATAAGAGGTGAGAAGTAACCGGTATTCAGTATTATTTTGCAAATTATCTAATTGATAAAAGGTGGTATCTCCAACATCAATTTTGTTTTCATAATTATTTTCAGAGCTGCCCCCACCACCAGAGGTATTATTATCGCTACCTTGACTATTATCGTCCATACTTCCTCCATCGTCATTTCCACCCGATCCTCCGTCATTTTCGCCGGTCTCGCCTGTAGTATATCGGTTGACGGTCCTGATAGCAGATATATTGTAATAAAGGTTATATCCTGTCGCACCGGAAACCGGCCCCCAATTAAGGGTAATAATAGAATTCTCAGAAGTAACCATGATTTCGATAGGTGAAGTAGGCGGCTCGGCAATTCCCTTACTTCCGAATACTTCTCTTATTAAATCTTCATTATTCCCATTATTTCGATCATTATCAACAGCTATAACATCTAATAAGAAGTTAAAATAAGAGGTTGGTTCTGCATACATAGCGAATAGAAAAAGTTTGTCGGCGATTTGTATTCCCGCGTCACCGTATTTTCCCCGAAGAGCTTGACGAAGCTCCCACATTGCCCCTGATAAAATAAGGCTGCTATCATAAAGCTCCTCTCCATAATTTGTTTGATAATCAAGATTATTGTTAAGATTTCGAAGTGCACTATGGTTGATCCAAAATCCGCCTTCGGCAATTTGGGAATCATTATTTATTGTACACGCCCAATAATCGGAAAAAGTTTCATGCATAGCGTCAAAGCTATTGAAACGACTGTTTGAACCGTTTTGGCTATCATAAATAGCATCAGTAATTGCATGGCCTAATTCATGGTAAATGATATCGGAAAATTGAGCACAATCTCTAAATTCCGTTCCATCACCAAGTCCAAAATAAATGCCGTCACCTAAGAGCCAGTAGGAATTATTTAATTCCGCCTCGTTTTGAACGGTCATCTTAATTGGAAAAAATGATTGATGATTTTTCAGAAAGTTACCATCAATTCCGGAAAGATGCTTTAACATATTGTTGGCATGGTAATAGGCATTTAATTCATCGATCCCTCCTGAGGAATTAATTAATCCTGTTTCGCTGATTTGATCAAAATTACTGGAAGTGGTCAGGGTTATATTTATACCGGTTGAATTACTGCCAACATTATTTTTTGTATAGATCAAACTTGCGTATTTGGCACTAATTACTTGGAAATACGATCCATTTAAAGAAACATCCAGGATGTTATTTGTCGCTTCATCATTCATTTGGAAATTACCATTTAAGTCAGTTACAGCACGAACACTATTATATATACCTATATCATCAAGGTTCCATCCACATAAATTATAGGAACTATCAGTGGGTCCCATACCCCAACTAATAGACAGATTTTCTTTGCCGTCTGCATAAGAAGAAATATCATAGTATACTAATTTCCATTCTTGGTCATTTATTAGATTTTTAGGATTAGACCACATTTCATACCATGACCAAGATGAACTGTCTTTAATATTAATTGATGCATAATCAGCAGAGCCTTCAACTCCGAGCCAGCGCCAAAATCGTAAGACAAGGTTATTCCCTTGTGTACAATCAATCATTGAGGTAGACAAATATTCCGGGTTTACTATATTGTCCTGATAAGGCCCACTTAAATTGTAGCCAAAAATGTTATCTCCGGTGTGAGCGTAAGTGGGGCCCCCGAAATTCGATGCTATTGAATTTGGAGGACCGAATTCCCATGAATAAAGGGGCGAAGTCCCATTCCAGCCGGGATTTGCATTTAAATTTTCAAACATTACAGGAGCTTCTTTATTAAGTAAAGAAATATTAAGATAGGGAAATGATGTAGTGATAGGAGTATCATTAAAATATTTGGGAAGAATTTTTCCCTGTATATTTCCTGATACCATATATCTATTCAGATCAAGGATTTTTCGGATAACTTTGTTATGGGCGTCAATGATATATTTCCATCCCTTTGCTTGAGAAGTGGAATAGATAGCAATTTCCCAGCAGAGTAAATAAGGTGTCTCTTCATTATCAAGTTCCAAATTCGGGAAAATAATCAAGCGTGGTGTTTCAATCCGTAAAGGCTCCTCATCAGGTAAATTGAGATTATCGACAGCTAAATTTGTTGCTTCGGTTTCATTAAGAGTATAGGCAGTGTTCAGTGTTATTTCCGGGTAAATTTCCCCTCCAAAGATCAGCAGTTTTCCGTACTGATTATAGCGAATAGTAAAATTTGCACCATAAATGGGGACATTGTCTTTTTGTTGTTGAAACTTAATGTACCAAGTATTTCCTTTTTCAGAAATTTTTTTTACGAGAAAATCTGTAGCATTAACTTTGAGTAATATTTCATTCTCGATGAGAAAATTTTGTGCTTTTTGAAGGACCTCTCTTTGATTAAGGACCTTTTCAGTTGATTCAAGAGCCGGGTTTCTATTAATGGCACGAGAGAGAGAATTTATTTGTGTATTCCAGAAAATACTCCAATCCTGACCGTATTTTGACAGTAAAGGCCTTAATATCTCATTACTTTGAAGCTCTTGAGGAGATAATTTTTTTAGACTTATTTCTCCCAAATTATTATTTAGACTCTTCGTTCTTGTTTTGTTCGGTGAAAAAAGCGCATAGGATCTATGCACTGGTATAAATAATATGCTGGTTAAGGTGATCAATAAAATAAGTTTAACTGGTTGAAAAATGGAATAGGTCTTGTTTTGATTCATAAAAAATCCCCCCTTAAAAGACTTTTATGGTTAATAATCTTAACTTGTTTCACTATTATTTAGCAAAACCTGTACCAAAAAAGATCTCTAATATTCCTTGATGGTAATTATCCTACTCAATAACAAAGCGCTTTAGGGCAAATAGTTTTCAATAGGTTTTGTTTAAAGATTTTTGACGATTTCATCATGAATTAAAGGTCTTTATAAGTGGATCAAGAAGAAGGGTTTTAACAAAAAGGGAAGATTTTTAGTGCGTAAAATTTTTGAATTATTTTGGCCCTTCTTCATATTTTCCAAAAGCACCCATATCACATCCTCTTTCGCCTTTTCCAATGCAGGGTGATTCAGCTTGCAGGTGATAATCCCCTGCCTCGGAATCAACAAATAGTGGGTCTCCATTTATATTGCCTTTGCCTAAATAATCACCTTGTACATTAGAATAAGTGATCCTATAAAACCTTCCGTAAACTTCATCAGGGGAATCATTCCAGAGGATACAGTTGGAGACCTTGAGGAAAGAAAATGTGCTATACATACCACCTCCATTCTCAGAAGCTGCATTTGAGGTGATAGTGCAATTAATAATGGTAGGCCTTGGAATAGCCAAGGAAGTGACTTCGGAAGATATTAACCCCGCTCCTGTGGAGCAAATACCTCCCCCATACTGAAATGCCGAATTTCGGGCAATGATGCAATTGGGAATGGTTGGTGAAGCATTAACGTCACAGTAAATCCCCCCACCTGATATGGCCAAATTTTTTATAATATTGCATTGACTAATGGCAGGGGAAGAACTAAAATCACAATAAATGCCCCCTCCATTTGATTTTTTAGCCAGATTCCCGATTATAAGGCAATTAATAATAATTGGTGAGGCATTAATACAGTAAATGCCCCCACCATTAGCCCCTCCGGAGAAGTTATTGCCGCTTATGGTACAACCGGCAATAGTAGCTGTAGAATCAACGCAGCCGATGCCGTTACCGAAATTTTGTTTTATAAGACAATTGCTGATGGTGATTGATGATTTTTCACCACAATAAATCCCCTTAGATCTATTATTGTTGATAGTACATTGTTGAATTGAAATTGTGGATTCCCAGCAAAAAAGCCCTCCTCCAAGATTATTTTGAATGAAACAGTTTGAAATGATTGAGGAGGAATCAGAGCAGCAAATTCCTGTGCCGAGGTTTTCCTTAATAAGACACTTTATAATACTTGGAGAAGAAGAGGAGCAATAAATTGCCCCATAAGCAATAGAGGAATTTTGTATGGTAAATCCTTTGAGTTGAGAATTTTGTTCTTCTCCACTATCAAAAGTGGCCGCTGTATTTTGCTGGTTCCCGTCTATGATAGTGAGGGCAATAACCTTAGAATCATTCGGGTCCGTGCTTTGTACTGTGATAGCTTTACCTTGAAAATTGATATTTTCATAATAAATCCCGTGATTTACAATAATAGCGTCTCCATCAGTAGAGCTATTTATGGCAGCCTGAATTGTTGGATAATCAAAAGGAACCAGACGGCGGTGTTCCGAGGCTTGTGCTCTGGATGAATAAGGGCCCATTATAAGGACTACAAGAAGTGTAAGGTATAAAGAGCAAAAAATAATTATAAGTGATAAATATTTTTTCATTTTTTTTCTCCAATAATTTTACAATTATTCCATTTCATCGGCTATTTTGGACTGTGATTTCTACTGAAGCTGATTATGTTCCATAGGGAATAATTGTTCTTGCATCCAGGATGATATTAAGGAATTCTTTTTTACTCCACGGAGGGTTTTTAAAAAAAAAGAGGTGTGAAATATTTTTTGTGTCGGAAGCACCAAAGTGTTTAATATAACCATCACTTACTTTTTGTATTTTTTCAGCAAGATAGGACTCGATTTTGTCGATTCTTCTAATACAGTATTCTTTTTTTATACTCATGATTTCCGGGGAACTTCTCTTCTAATATGAAGGTTTGGGATATCGAACTCTTTGATGATGTTATTTTTTAGAAGGTGGAAAAAGAGGTCATTCACCTTGATGGTATCAAGAAACACATAAAGGCATTATACAACAGATAGTTTTTTTCTTTTACAAATTTTTTTTAACAATGAATAAATAATAATATATTTTTACTTATTTCTAAATAAATTTTGACTAAAAAAAGATGATAATAAAACTGAAAAAATATGGACATAAGAAATTATTCATGCCGACTAAGAGAAAAGT
>JAUWIR010000572.1 GCA_030605265.1 Pseudomonadota bacterium
CTCTGAACCTTTGAACCCGTAAGCGGTTACAAATAAATGATTTGGTAACTAATTGCTCAGATTTGTGCGAATTCTTTACTCTATTCCGAAAAGTAAGATGACGAGAAATCCCTCTGAGTTCCTGTAATTCCTTTTTTATCCGCCTTTTAAAAAAAAACATGTCTTGGCATCTATTTTGCTTTCTTTGAGCTGCATAAATAAAAAACAGTCCATTATCCTAGTTTATAATTTCATAAGGGGATATATGATGGAAATGAAAAGAGTACTCATTGTAGATGATGAAACGAATATGTGCAGTATTATTCGGGATATCTTAGTTGAAGACGGATATGAAGTGATGGTGGCGGGAAATGGGCGAGAGGCGCTTGGTGTTGTTCAGAAGACTGTGCCTGATCTCATTATTACTGATATAAATATGCCCT
This sequence comes from Pseudomonadota bacterium, assembly GCA_030605265.1. Lineage (GTDB taxonomy): Bacteria > SZUA-182 > SZUA-182 > DTGQ01 > DTGQ01 > JAUWIR01. The sequence continues at coordinate 423 of JAUWIR010000572.1, forward strand.
GTATGAGTGGACTCGATTTACTCCGTGAAGTTAAGAACTTACATCCTCAGATTCAATTTATTATTATGACTGCTTTCGGGGAATTGGAGACTTACCTTAAGGCCATGAATAATGGTGCTTTTGATTACATAACCAAACCTCTTAATATTGAAATGTTGAAAATAATGGTAGCAAAAATTCTTGGCCAAGAAAGGAGTATAGCCCGTGTTGCGCTCCAAAAGGTTTAGTTTAATAATGAATCATTTTTGGGGGACTTTTTCCCAGTCTTGTAGAAATCTATCAATCCCGATATTTGTTAATGGATGCGCTAATAATTGTTGTATTACCTTAAAAGGTATGGTGGCAATATGTGCACCTATTGTAGCAGCGTGTACAACATGAAGAGGATTTCTTATACTGGCTACAATAACTTCTGTGGTGAATTCATAGTTTTGAAAAATAGTGAGAATTTCCTCAACGAGCCCCATCCCCGGTTGGCTAATGTCATCGAGGCGCCCGACGAAAGGGCTGACGAAAGCTGCGCCGGCCTTGGCTGCAAGGAGCGCTTGAGGTGCTGAGAATATCAAGGTTATATTAGTTTTAATTCCTTCTACTTTTAATTTTTTTGTAGCTGCAAGTCCTTCCTTGGTTATGGGGACTTTAATATTGATATTATCTGCTATTTTAGCTAATTCTCTGGCTTCTTTGATCATGCCCTCTTTGTTAAAGCTGATGACTTCCGCACTAATAGGGCCATTTACTTCTTTACAAATATCTTTTAATATTTCTCTGAAGTCTCTATTCTCTTTGGCAATAAGAGTTGGATTCGTTGTTACTCCATCTAAAATACCAAGAGAATTTGCCTCTTTTATTTCATCAATGTTGGCGGTATCAATAAAAAATTTCATTTTGGCAAACTCCTTAAATTTTATATTATTTCAGCAATTACTTGAAGAGAATTGATCCAATTTTGAATATAGGGCTTCATACTTTTTTCTTGAAATTCTTTCCATGAGTGGTATAGTGGAGCATCATTTTTTACAATATCAGCGAATCTTCTCAGAGGGCCACGGTGTATTAAGGCAATTTCTAATTTGTCTCTAAGGTTTTCATTATTAATATATTTTAAAAAGTTTTCCCGTATATTTAAAAGTTCATCAGAGGAAAGAGGGGTTATTTTGAAGAAATTTTCAGAATTATTATAATCTACTTGAGATACTGTTTCATCAGCACAATAATCAGAAGAGACCTTTACCACCTCTCCGCTTAGTAAATTTAAATAATAGTATTCCTCATCCCCTTCACTTTCCAAAGCTTCAATCAAATCCGATAGTTCGATGCATATTTTTTTCATACCTCTAAAGAGCCTCCCTTTAGGACCTTAATTCTAAATTTTGTGCTTTTTCTGATATAAAATTTTTTTCTCATCATAAAGACATCATTTTTGTAAACTTTGCTGAAATTAAAATATTCTTTAAGTAAAGGCCTTTTTAAGGTTCAAGAACGAAGAGTTATTAGCCGATTAATTAATAGCTATTCCTTCCATTAGAAAATAGAGAATAACCGATAAATTAAAATAATCTTTAACAATTTATATTTTATATCAAAATGAAGGAAATAAATAAAGACAAAAATGTAATGAATTATTTCGGGATTTTACTTTCTGACTCAAAACAAACTATTGACCAGATTTATGCGGTCTTTGACGTCAGTACTATTCCTTTCAATTTAACCATTGCAAATTCAGTAGAATCATGTCTTTTAATGATAGAGTCTAAAAAAGCTGACTTTTTAATAATTCATCACCATCCACAAGGTATTGATTCTCTGCGAGTGATGGAGGAACTTAAGTTAAGGAATTTCTCAGGGAATATATTAGTTATTGTTTCACCTCAAGATGCAGAGATTGCCAACCAGTGTATCATAAAAGGTGCCTTTGTTTATTTTATTAATACTTCACAGGAATATCAACCCCTTTTTCCTTTGCTGGAAAAAATATATTCATTACAATCCCAAAAAAAAGAGAGCCTTTCTCTCAGTAATAATGAAAAATTAATGATTCTTGACAGATTATCTTCTTACATCTCCCATGAATTGAAAAATCCATTAACTACCATCAATAATGCTCTTTATTTCCTGAAAAAAAAATCTCCCGAGGATTCTAATCATTATTTATCTAAATATATTACACTGATTGAAAATGAATTTAATACTATTGATAAATTTTTATCAAGGCTCATTTCTTTGGCGGGGGAAAAAGGTTTTTTGCATTTGGCGCTTCATCAAATCAATGAGCTATTACAAGAAACAATACATCAGTTTCCCGTTTCTCACAAAGTTAAGATATCTTTTCAATTAGATCCGCAGGTCCCTCTTATTTTGATAGATTCGGAACAATTCCAGTTCGCTGTTAAACATTTAATTCGGAATTCTACCCAGGCGATGCCTCACGGAGGGAATCTCATCATGAGAACTATTTATGCAGATAAAATGGTGGAGATACAGATAGTTGATGAAGGGGAAGGAATCAATAAGGATATGTTGCTAAAAATTTTTGAACCATTTTTTACTACAAAAAGCCGTCATATCGGGCTAGGCCTTACCTTTGCAAAAATTATCATTCAAGCGCATAGTGGGAAAATAGAACTGGAGAGCGTTGAAGGGCAGTGGACAAAATGTAGGATATTCCTTCCTTTAAAAAAAAAGAAAAATTCCTCCCCTATATAAAAAATTTGTAAAATTTAGGGTAGCCCGCCTGAGAATAATTACGATGTCTTTTTTCAACGAATAGACTTTTGAGTTAATATAAATTGATTAGATTTGCTAAAATTTTCTTTTAATTATAAAAA
>JAUWIR010000063.1 GCA_030605265.1 Pseudomonadota bacterium
AACCTGATAATTCAAACGCTTTAGAAGGCTCTTTCAGCAGTTTGTTATTTGGCTATTGTGTGAGAAGGTTAATGCGATAGGCAAGACACTGATAATAATCGAGTAATATGTGTTCCTTTTTTTGGTAGTCCCTACAAAACAATGCAGGTTCAATAGCAATACCCGTGAATGAAATTAGGGTTTTTTAATTCCCTTTCAGTGAACCATTTTCTCCCATTTTAATTCATAATGTTGTCATAACGTAGATGGGCAAAGCACAGCGTGCCCATCATGCACATTTACACATATCATGCCACAACCCCATTTGATGGGCACGGCACTGCCTTTGCCCATCCTACAAAAAGAGGATTGGCTCGTACGAAATCTTTCTCGTGATTGATAATTAAATTTTTTATTTGCAGTAAATGAGAATAATAATAAATATGAACCCGTCCCCAATTTCACTGTTACTGCCCAAAATGAATATGAAATAAGCATGCTTATCATTAAGACTAAAGATTCCATAAAAAAACAGCTTTACAGCCGAACAATGGCCTTGTGTTAAACAATCCCCTTTTGCTGTAATTTACAAAGCAAAGGTTATATGTAGAAAGCGATCAAGAATTATAATCAAATGGATCAGGAATATATTATTTTGAAAAAGGTATATTACGAAATTGAACTTTGAAATCATCGCCTGACCGACATCGAACCTCAAGTAATGCAACACCGGTGGTTTCTAAAGAAATTTTTGTGAAACTAAGAATCGCTTTTGTAGGAATACCGGAAACAAGTAATATTTCTGCATTATAAGGGTTTTCTTTATTTCCAATTTTGCACCTTCGGGCGATATATTCATTTCCCAAATTATCAAATATCCTAGATTTCCTGCTGCCGTCATTTGCATACAGTCTCAATTCCCGGTCCTCTTCATTATTGGTCACAAGTAACGTACAAGTTACGCTTTCACCTGATCTCTTACATTCTTTCAATTCAAAGGTAAATCCCTGAACCTCGGTACTCTGTACTGCTTTTGATTTAGATGCTGAAGTAGAAACAGCCTTCACCGGTTTACTGAAACTTGCGGCAGTTGTTTCTATACCCCTACCAAGAAGTTCCTCTATGGCCTTTGTCTTTGCAATCTGACCGGAAGACGCACCAATAACCTTTGCCGTCTCTGTATCAAGAATTTTTACAGAAAGCCTTACACTCTCTCCAAACGGGGTAATGGTGCCTGTGACAAGAGCCTGAACCCCCGCTAATTGACCTAATTTTCTTGCTGCCGAAGGATCAATTAAGCCTGTCAAGGCAAGTTTATGTTCCTGAAGGATGCTTTTGAGATGGGTTCGGTCTACGACCTCAAATTCTTTGCCAGTACCAAAAAGGCTTACAGAAAATTCCTCTGCTATGAATCTGCCAAGTTCTGTTACGTTTCCCTGAAGGTCTGTAAAATCAACTACTGCAATTATTTTTTTGTCTACTTGGGCGATATTTTCAGCCAGAACAGCGGCCAGACTTTTTATTTCTTTTTCATAAGCCGACGAAACCCAAGGATTGAATAAAAAAGAAACTGTAAATGATAAGATAAAAACAAGAAATAGATTTTTAGTCATACTTTTCCGCATTATAACTACTCCTTCCTATATTTTTTCTAAAAAAGGTAAATTTTTAACTTAGATGTAATGAAAACATCAAGAGTATAAACAATAAACATAAACATTATTTTTGTCAATTTTTTTTCTTGTATAATGAAAAATTAAAGATTAATATAAAGGATCATGGTTAAAATGAAAATTTTTAATGGTAAGCTACTGCTAACATTGTTAATGAGTTAAGAATAAGGAGACTAAAAATGGGGAAGATAAATAAAAAATACCAAAATTATCCTGTTGCCGGTTTTTTTATTATTTCATTGGTAATTTCTTTTGTGTGTGGGTGTGGTGGAGTAAATAAAAAAGTAAAAAAAGGAGAAATCATAAATACTGTTACACAGACAAGTATCCAAAAAAAACATTTTGAAGCAATTGGGATCGGTGCTGCTGATCCTTCTATGAAAAATATAACCCAAAAAAAAGCGACCTCCAGAAATGCGGCAATTGTAGCTGCCCAATATGAAATGTTGAGCATGATTAAAGGGGTTAAGGTTTGCGGAGGAATAACCGTTGAAAAATCCTTAGAAACCGGCTCCAAGATGCAAACTGTTCTAGCTGATATGATAAAAGGCGCTGAAATTGTACAAACCGAATGGACAGCCGATGATGGATGCGTGGTGACAATCCGGTTAAATAAGAAAAAAGCTGAAAAGGCTTTAGACGTTAAATTTGAAGATTAAATAAGCCTATTGTTATGAAACAGAAAAGTTCATTACCGGTTTTTATCGTGGTCTTGTTTATCTTTGGGGGTTGTGTGGGGCATCATAAACCCAAGCCAAGACTAAAATTAGGTGAAACTATCCAAGGAGAAATAATAGAGGCAATTGGTGAGGTTTTAATAGATGAGGCTGATATTGCTAAAACAAAAAGACTCTCACTTATTGAAGCTCAAAAAAAAGCAATTGAAAAAGTGGTGGGTCTTCATATTTCTGCAAAAACCCTTATTGAAAAGGCCATAACCATTGAACAGAGAATATTATCACAGAGTGACGGTTACATTAAAAAATACGATATTATTGATGAATGGATAGAGAAACCTTTTTACAAAACAAAAATTCGTGCCTTGGTACTTTATCAGAAAATTACAAATGATTTGGATGGGTTAGGATTGCTTCAAAAGCCACAAGTAGCAAACCCTAGAATAGCGGTTATCTTAAAAGGAAATACTGAGAATAATCTAACAGATAACAAGATAATTATTGCCAATAATAGCCTTATCCAGCCCTTGCTTGATAAGGATTATTATATAATAAATACAAAACATCAAGGTGCGGTTTCCAAAAGAAAGAGCTTATCTGAATTAGGGGCTTTAGCAAAGGAATTAGATGTAGGGATACTTATTTTGGGTACTGTTCAAGGGCAATTCGTAACAGGTTTTGACTTGGCCGGGCTTGTTTCTTTTAGAACAGCAATAAATGTAGAAGTCTATAAAACCCAAACAAATGAAGTTATTATGACCATGAATAAATCGGCATCAGGTGTAGATATTATAAACGATATGGCTATTGAAAAGGCATTAAAGTCTGCGGGTGGACAGATTGGTGAAGAATTAGCAAAAAAATTGGCTCATACTCTTGCCATGAAGAGCATAATTTCACTTTCTATTTCCGGCATAAATAGTCTTAATCAGATAGAAGATATGGAAAAATTTATCTCTTCTATTTCAGGAGTAAATAACTTTTTTCTCCGTTCCTTTGGGAACGGAAAAGCAGTGATTGATTTACATATTGAAAATATTGGTGTTAAAGATATTGCACAAATTTTTGAAAAAAATTCTTACCCCAAAATTAAAGTCAATCGTTTAACCCAAAATTCTATAAAATGTAATTTGGGTTTTTTTGCACATCCCCCAGGGCTTTAATCTTATCATTATTCCCCCACGCAGTTAATTTCAAGCAATGCTATTTTTGTTGCTTGTTGAGAGATCTTGAAAGCTGAAACTTGCCTTTATAGGCACACCAGAAACAAGAACCAATCTTACAAAATTTCTACTTTATTTCAAAGGTGAATACTTTTTGCCACAAATTCATCTTTTTAGTTATATAATCAACTTGTTGGTAAGTTTATTGGTCATGCGCCAAGTCGATCAGCGATGGCGGTTAGAGCCTTCTAAGTCCGAAATACTCCCTCTGCCTAAACGAACAAAAGGGCCGGCTATGCTAGTAACTTCGAATTTAGTTATAAATCCAAGGGTAGATGATGCTACGCGGAGATTTCTTTAACCAGATTAATAAAATAGCGTAACCATCAATTGGCCGGAGCAATGGCCACATAGATATTTTGGAGTTATCGGTACCATTTGAAGCTTATTATTTCAATAAAGCATCCACCGTCACCTTTTCGGCTACTGCCGCCATCGTCCACTGTATTATCATCAGGAACATTAGTCTCGGCAGGATAACCGCTACCGCTGTCATCGTCTACTGTATTATCATCAGAAACGTTAATCTCGGCAGGATAAACTAATTGAAATACTGTAAAATGAGTAACTTCGGCAAGAATCCGTTGATTAACTGTATCAACTGATTTTATGGGCACATCCTTCCAGCAAGAATCTGAGATGCTATAATAAAACATTTTTAATTGATGAGGGGCGGTAATCCCTTTGGCCGCAAGCTGATCTTGATCATAAGGGATACCGATTATTACAGGGTTACTGAACTGAATACCATCCGGGCCAAAATCTACAGGTAATCCTATACCGGCAGTCCCTGAAGGAAGTGATGGACATCCTTGCACCTCAGAAATGGTAATCATGGTATCTGATGAAAGTGCATTCTGAGGGATTGTAACCTTAACCCCTTTTAGATCGCTGACAGTATTGTCAATTTCAATCTCTGAAGCGATCCCTTTATCAATAAACGTCATCTTTTCAATTGTACAAGCTTCAGGTACAACAGTAATAGGGATCTTCTGAATATCTTTTAAGCCATCATTGTCTATGACACAGATTTGAGCCTGATAGCCACCGGAAGTATTAAAAGTATAAGATGTGCTCCCAGTATGCTCATTTTCCCAATCATAAATCCCATCCCCCTCAAAATCCCATTTATAGATGATAATACTACCATCTTGATCTTGGGCGCTTACAGAAAAATCAACTGATAGAGGAGCTTGTCCTGTCTGAGGATTGACAATAACTGAAGAAATGGTTGGGCTCAATTGACCCTCTTCTGCAATAGTAATCATAATGGTTGCTGTATTACTCAATCCACTATGATCAGTTACTTTTAAGGTAACAAGATACCCTCCTCTTGTCTCAAAGAGGTGTGTTGGTGAGTATTGATTGCTATCTATCTGAATTCCATCAGCATCGTCAAAATCCCAGAAATAATAAACGATGCCCCATTCATCACTTGTTTTGGGAATAAAAGAAACCTGAAGTGGTGGCTCTCCGCTTGGTGGTATTGCCTGTATTTCCTCAATTAAGGGAATGAGGGTATCAATTTTTCCTCCCGGGCCACCATCAGCACCCATATCATTGCGAGAACCATCAAGGTCATTGTATTGGCTTTCCGGATTTCCTGCATTTTTACAAGGAGAATCTATCTTAAGATGATAATTACCTTGATTAGGATCTATAAATAAAGGTGATTGAGAGATGTTGTCATTTCGTCCGCCCGCCACCTCATCCTTGATATTGCTATAATGAATGGCATTGGGATCTATGCCTGACAACTCCTCTCCATTATCCCAAAGGATAGTATTTATGATTGAAAAAGTTGATGTCTCATCCGCATAGATTCCAGATCCCTGGTCATTAGCCGTATTATATGCAAAAGTGTTGTTGCGGAGAATAAGGGATGAGCCTTGGTAAGAGGCAATAGCGCCACCATTTTCTTCAGCAGAGTTTTTAAAAACAGTATTATTTCGTAAGATTGGAGCAGCAGACTCAGCATAAATTCCCCCTCCATGAGAAGATGCGGAATTATAAGCAATAATGTTTTGAGTGATCGTCGGTAAGGAATTTAGGTTACAGTAAATTCCGCCGCCGTACTCAGCAGAATTGTCGATTATTTTATTATTTGTGATACTAGGAGAAGTGCCGGTATCACAGAAGATTCCTCCTCCATACACACCAGTCCCGTTTTTGATAGTGAACCCTTCCAATACAGGAGTGCTGCCTATTCCTGAATTACCAAAGTTACTTGAGCTAAAGGATATTACAGATCCTTGTCCATTCCCATCAAGAATGGTTCTATCAGGCCCGTTTTCGCTCTTCATGGTAATCGATTTGCCTTTAAAATCTATGACTTCCATGTAAATGCCATCATGTACTAAAATGGTATCTCCATCATAAGCTTCATCAATGGCAGTTTGAATAGAAGTATATTCATAGCCATTGTCTCCAACTTCCAGGTTTTGAATTTGCCTTGTAACAGTTTTCTTGAGTCTATTACCCATGGGATCATAGACATAGGTAACTACTGTGCCATTGGAGTATTCGGTTTTGACCAGGCGATGAAGTGAATCATAGGTGTGGGTGGTGGTGAAGCTATATGTGTTGGGTATTTGTAATAAAAATATAGATAGTAATATGATAAATACTGAAATTAATTGTCTGTATTTACTAAACATTTGTATACCTTTTTTTAGCTTGACAATGTTCCCTTACAATTTTGAGCTTTTAAAATAGTGAATCTATCCTTGAAAATGCAAATGATTCCTTCCCTCCATCAGTTGGAGAGGTCCCTTGGCATGAGTGCTCTTACAATCATTATTTTCGCTAATCAGAGAAATAATTTTTTTATCATTAAGACACTTCAGTATTATCAAGGCAGTCTATCTAAGTTAACATTGTCAAGTTAGTTTATTACTTAAATATATATATAGAATATGCAAAAATTAACTTAAAAGCGAACATCCCCTAACTCCTCTTTTAGGAAAGGAGAATTTACTGCAACTACTTATCTGCATCTCTATATTCACCGATTCATATAAGTAAAATATCTATTTGTAATTTTTATTACTTCTAGGTATTTGAAAACCAGATATTGGCAAAATTTCATTATTCATACTGGGGCTTAAAAATGAGCTATTAATATGCTCTACGTTACGCCTTAAGTCTTGCCCAGAAAATTTCCATTTTTCTCCAAGGCCAAAAGTAATTAGATCATTAGCACTATTAGTAGCTACAGCTACAGCTGAACAATAAGCGTCTATAAAAGCATCTGGATTACTGTAGGCGAACTTAAGATTTTCTGGGAGTTCTCTCCATGCCTCTAAACCTTCTTTCCAAAAATCATCAGGATTTATTCCAAGATTTTGTAGCTCTCGTTTTGCATTAGAAATATATTTATTAATTTTCAAAATACCACCGATGGTTTGTGCTCCCTTTTCTAAAACATAACCTAATCCCCTTACATCAATGATATGCGTACCTTTATTGAGGATGTAAGGGCCATTTATTGTTCCCCAGTTATATAATTTTGTGCTAATAAATTCGGTGCCTTTTAAGATTCCTTTTTTGATGAAATTTCCCACAATTTGTCTTGCCGAATATCCAGAAATATCAATAAAACCTAGTGGATTATTCAATGAATATATATATTTATTCAAATCTTGGCTATTAGTATTATTCCCCTCCACCGGATCTTTCTGCAAAAACCTCCCAACCTTAGCGCCATAGTACCTTGCCCGTATGAAATATAACCCGTTTCTCTCATCCATTACGCCATATCTACCCACAAACTTAAAGGGGTTTTCTGTTGATCCCTCTTGATTCACAACCTGCCCAAAGTCATCATAAGCGTACCTATCTGTGATAACTCCGGAAGAATTAGTCAAAGCTATGGTACTTCCCAGGGAATTGTAATGATAATAATAACTCTGACCATCGGCTGTAATCTTTGAGATTAAACCAATCCCATATACATAATAGTTTTGAATCTCCCCATTTTCATTAGTTTCAACTAATACCTTAAACAAAGAGGAATTAACATCTAAGATGTATTTAGTTACTTTTTCATTGACGACCTTTTTTCTCCTCAGCCCCTTGCCATCGTAAAAATACTTGGTTGTAATTCCATTCACGGTCGTTTGAATAAGGCGGTTTTCGCAATCGTAAGTATAAAGGTCATCGCCTTTTTTGATTAAATTTCCATTTTTATCATAGGAACAAGCTTTACCGGCAAAGGTTAAAAGGCGGTTATCTGCATCATAGCTGTAATCAACATCCTCTTCTGATAAAAGAGGAATGAGGGATTCATCCGATACTGTGGTTATAATATTGCCCACTTTATCCAATGTAAAAGAATAACCGGCAATAATAGCCTTTCCTGTGGATTCATTTGTTAATTTTATAGCTCGGCCGGCTGCGTCATACTCATAGGCGACAACAGTGCCATTAGGATAAGTCATTGTGACCAAATTTCCCGCCCCGTTAAAGTCATAATTGGTTTCTTTTCCCAGCCAATCAGTTACCTTACTGATTCGATTTAAGGCATCATAAGTATATTGCACTTTTTTACCATCCGGATAGGTGATCGAACTGATATTACCAGAGACATCATATTCATAGTGAACTATTTGACCATCGCTATCGGTATATTGAATCAATCTATTTAATTTATCATAAACATATAAGGTTGTACCAAGCGAGTCATCCATCTGAAGGAGATTGTCATTCTCATCATATTGGAAGCTTACAGTAACAGAGCCGGGATATTGTATCTGGGTCATATGATCGGCTACATCATAGCTATAATAAATTTCAGATCCATTACCGTCCTTTAACATTAACCTATTTCCCTTAAGGTCATATTCATAATAATGTGCGTTTCCCAGGGGATCTATTTTTTTAATCAACCTGTTAGTCTCATCATACTCAAAGCCGGTAACCCGGCCGTTGGTATTAGTTAAGGAAGTTTGGTTCCCTACAGCATCATAGCTGTAAGAGATGACTTGATTCTTCGCATCGGTGCTAGCAAGAAGGCGATCCAAAGGGTCTAAGGCATAAGCTGTAATTTTGCCCTCAGCATCAATCCCCTTGGTTATTCTACCCAAGGCATCATAATTTTTCGTTGTGCTGTTTCCCAGGGGATTAGTAATAGTTAACGGCCTATTTAAGGAATCATAGGCTATGGTACTTGTATTTCCCATTGGATCTTTTTCAGAGATTTTATTGCCATTGGCATCATAAGCATATTTTTTTATGTTGCCGAGTGCATCTGCTATTTCGATTACATTGTCTACACTATCATAATTGTAGATAGTTGTATTGCCTTGAGGATCGGTCTTTTTTACCTTCCGATTTAATTTATCATATTCATAAGTGGTTCTATGACCAAGGGAATCTATAACAGAAATAAGATTCCCTAAGATATCATAAACATATTCAGTTCTATTGCCTTTAGAGTCGATCATGGCTATTTTTATATTATTGCAATCGTATTCATATCTTATCTTATTCCCCAAAGGATTAGTAATGGCTAATAGATTATTGTTTTCATCATAAGAAAAAAGGGTTTTATGGCCGTTGGCATCGGTTTGAGAAATTTTTCTTCCTACTTCATCATACTCATAGGTGGTGAATCCACCATCAGGGGCTTTTATCTGAATCAAATTACCTTGTGAATCATAGGCATAAGTAATGGTATTCCCATTTTTATCAGTCAAGGAAGTAAGGTTTCCAAATTCATCATGTTCCATTTTTTCCTCATGGCCCAATGGATCAGTGGTCTTGATTAAGTTTCCATGATCATCATAGGTGTAATGAGTAGCATTCCCTGATTTGTCAGTTATTTTTATAGGATGATTAAAAGTATCATATTCAATAGAAGTAGTATAATCGCCTGGATTTTTTTCTGAAGTGAGATTGCCGAAAGAATCGTAAGTAAAAGTAATTATATTACCCAGATTATCGGTTCTACTGGTCATATTGTCTTGGTTATCATAGGTATAGGTTTCCCACTTACCCAAGGGATTAATTTTTTTAATCAAACGATTCCGTTCATCATGCACATAGGTGGTTTCGTTTCCATTAGGATCTTTAAGCAAAGTAATTCTTGTGGCTTCATCATAAACAAAGGTTGTGGTGAAATTCCTGGCATTGGTCTGGAAAATGACCTTGCCATTTTCATTATATTGATTAACCACAAAAGTGATATCGTTTGGATCTACCATTGAAGAAAGATAACCTGAATCATTGTAATTATAAGTATGTATTAAATTTTTGGCATCTGTAAGGGTTACCAAGTAAAGATCCCTGTAAGAGTATCTATACTTTCTTCCTATAGGATCTGTAATTATTTCAATATGCTCGCCCTTGGCATCATAAGAAATAGTAATCTGTCGTCCTGCGGTGTCTGTGATGAGGCAGAGTTTTCCTGTTTCCGGGGCGTAGGTTAAGGTGATGAAATTGCCATTTTGATCTGAAATCCGAGATAACCTCCAATATGTCAGTTCAATAGCATTCGGATCATTTACATCGAAGGAAAGAGAACCAGCCTGATCAAATGAATATTTGATTTGATCCTTTTTAGTTACAGTAAAGATATTATTTTCTTTTTCAATTTTGTCATTCTGGCCATAGGAGGAAGTATAACTACCATCAATAAAGTCGTAAAAATCCTCACGGCCATCTCCCCATTTGATAGATAACACCTTTTCAACCTTCTTAATAAAGGTTTGGGTCAAAAAGATATTATAAGAATGTGTCCAACCGGCTCCAAACGGACCTGAATATGAATCAAAAGAATTATAGGCCCTACTAAATCTAAAGGGAATTCCCCGGCCGGGGAATTCAAGATCCACATATTCATAGGTATAGTTACCATTGGCAAGATTGACAGGCTCGTATGAAAGTGCAGATTGATTGTCTGTTCCATTGGATTCATCAGACCGGACTGATTCGGTTTCTTGTGATTGGGTCACGTCTGGATAATCTGTTCCTGACGGGATTCGGTCATAAAAAATCGGATCAAGTTGAATAACATCTTCGAAAAGTTTACCAAGGACTTTCAATTTTTCCGGGCTTGGAATACCCCTTTTTTTCCCAGCCTCAAGGATACAGACCAAGGGATCGTTACCTCTGGAAATTACCATTGAATCTTCAAGCGGTGGAAGAACGATTGTTGATACAGGGATATCAGCTAATTGAACATCGGAAATAGTTACAATATCACTCCATTTAAACTGAAGCATATTAAAGGTTGTTTCACTGCGTATACCGATCTTTTTGCCATCATGAATGTAATAAACAGTAAGTTCGCTTCCCTTTACCAGAGCGCCCTCTTCGATTTTTTGAAAGATGAGAATTGATTTTCCATTCGATTTTTGGCCATCTCCATTTATTACGTAAACAGTATAACTTCCCAGGGGTAACCCGGTAAGATTTGCCTGAATAATGAGTTGGCCGGCATCTCTTTTTACCAACAATCCACTACTTATCCCTGAATAAACCAATTGGTTATTTTGGTTATATATTTCATCTATACAGGAGTTGTCAAAATTCATTCCATTGATGGTTAAGGTAATTTGGGCAGGAAGAATCTTAGAAGGACTGATTGTATTGATTGTAGGAACTATTGATGAAATGACTGAGGGAATGGGTGTCCCTAACTCAATCCGATCATAAAACACCGGCTCAAGTTGGATTACCTGATCAAAGGTTTTACCCAAATAAGCCAAGGTATCAGGATCGGGAATGGGATTTCTTTTCCCTGATTTGATAATAGATACCTCCGGTTCTTTGTTTCTCGAAATAACAGAGGAATCTTTTAGCGAACTTAAATCATAATCAAGGGGAATACCGGTTACCTGGACATCAGGAAGAGTTATAACTTTGGCCCAATCGAAACGTAAGAGGTTGAAAGTATCCGGATCAGGTATCCCGATTCTCTTACCATTACGAACATAATAAACAGTCTTATCATTGGTTCCGACTATTAGATTACCCTCGGCAATTTCAGATTTAATGGAGATAAGCACGCCATTGGATCTTTGACCAGTTGAGTTTTTCACGTACACAGTATAATTTCCAAAGCTTAATGAAGCTAAATTCTCCTTAATCACAAGCTGATGATCATTTCGGCTAATTAATCCCCCATTATTAATTCCAGAATACACCATTTGATGACTCTCGTTGTAGATTTCGTCGATACAGGTATCATCAAATTTAGTTCCATTTATGGTTAGAGTAATTTGTGAGGGTGTAGCAGTAGATGGGTTGATCGAAATTATCTTAGGGCTATCCAGTATAGATGAAGAGTAGGCGGTTCCTAGTGTAATAAGGTCAAAGAAAATTGGGTCAAGGGGTATGACATCATTAAAGTTTTTGCCCAAACTGGCCAAGGTCTCAGGATCTGGAACCGGTCTTCTCTTTCCCGCCTCTATGATCGACACCTCCGGCTCAGTGCCGCGAGAAATCGCTTTGCCATCGGTAAGATAAGGAAGAACTGTACCTTCGGGAATTGCATCAAGGGCTGTTTGGGTGACAACCTTTACATTGCTTTGGGAGAAGTGCAAAAGATCAAAGGTAGCTGTATTCGGTATCCCTATCCTCTTGCCATTATGGACATAGTAAATAGTAAGGCCATCTGTTTGGCGGATTAAGTCACCCTCTGATATTGTTAC
>JAUWIR010000404.1 GCA_030605265.1 Pseudomonadota bacterium
TGAGCTTTTTTAAATCCTTGAGGGTAAAAATACCAGCCGCCTGCTCATCGGAAAATTTTAGTTTGAATTTTTTCTCAATAGACGAAACAAATTCAAGTTTAGACAGGGAATCCAAGCCCAGATCTGTTTCAAGATGGGCTGAAAGTTCAGGTACCTTTTTCATCCTTACGCTGTCCTTTACTCTCATTAAAAATGGGTCTTGAGTGGTCTCTTCTTCAATCGTATTATCGACTATGGCTGATAATAGCTTTTGCCGGAGGGATTCAGCAACTTGGTAACGCTTTATTTTCCCGAGGGATGTTTTTGGTAACTCCGTTTCAATAAGTTCAATTCTTGAGATCCTTTGATAAGGCGGTAAATTTTGGCCTGTGGTCTCAAGATCAAATTTTATATCCTGATATATACTGATGATTTTATGTTGAATAAAATATTCTTTATTTGGATAAACCACTGCCGTCAGGGCCTCTTTCCCCTGGCCTTTTAATAAAACAATACATAGCTCTTTCATCATTTTTGACTGTAAATATATTTTTTCAAGCTCCTCAGGATAGATATTTTTCCCATTTGAAAGAACAATCATTTCATCTTTTCGGCCGGCAATAAAGAGAGACCCTTGCGAATCTAAATAACCAAGATCCCCTGTATGAAACCAGCCGTCTGTAACAGCTTTTTCCGTCAGATCAGCTCTTTGATAATATCCCATCATTACATTGGGGCCTTTGATAAGGATTTCTCCATGGGGGCCCTCATTTATTTTTTTGGCTATGGAAATTTCCACCCCCGTGGCCGCTTTTCCCACAGAGCCCGGTATGGGATTATCAAAAGAGTTCATTGCCGCAATAGGAGAGGTTTCTGTGAGCCCATAAGCTTCAACAATTGTAAAACCAAGGTTTGTCAGCTTCTTATGCACATCGATATCTAAACGAGCCCCACCACAGGAGAAATAGCGAAAAGAAGGGAACCCCTCATGCAGTGAGTGGAAAAAGCTCTTTCCAAGATTGATGTTCCATGGACGAAAGAAGGCGGCTATTGAATAGAGAACTGAAAAGAGAAATTTTTTCCTTTGAGGTAAAGATCCTATAGTATCAAAAACTTTTTTACAAAAAAGCTCTAATACTCTTGGAATAGCCACCAAAATAGTACCGTTGTGGATTTTAACAGCTTCGAAAATATCCTCGCCCTTAAGGGAGGCGGGATAAATCAAGGTTGCCCCAAAATAGAGGGGGACCAGGACTGTACAGGTGAAAGGATAGACATGATGAAAGGGCAGAATGGCTACAACTTTGTCAGTTGAAGTTATAAGGCCTTTCAGAGAGGAGAACATTTTTAGGTTGGAGAGAAAATTTTCTTCACTCAGCATCACTCCTTTCGGATTTCCCGTAGTCCCTGAAGTAAAGATCATTGACATGGGCTGATCAGGCTTTAAGGGTTGAATATTTATTTTTGTATGATCACTTTCAGTTCGAATATCTTCAAGGAAAAGTATTTTTTTGACTTTCGGGAAATAAGAGGCAAATTTTTTTTCAGTAATAATAAGAGATGGTTTGGCAAATTCAGTTATGGTTTTAAATTGGGTTTGTGTGTACCCAATGTCCCCATGAATTAATGTATGACCACAGCAATGGGCCCCTAAATAGGCAGCAGGCCATCCGGGTGAATTTTCAGCAACAAGCAGGATTATGCTGTGAGGGGGGATATTTTGTTCATCAATGGCTTGAGAAAAGGCCTTCACTAACTGCATAAATTGCCTATAAGAGGTCCTTTTTTCAAGGCCCTTTTCGTAATAGATAAAGGCAGTTTTATTTGCGTATTTTTCAGATAATATAAAAATTTGTTGAGCTATGGTTTCCATTTTCTCACCTTTAAATTTATATCCCAAACTCCTGCTCAAACTACATAAAAGAATATAGTGAAATAATGGCTGAGACTACCTGCCAGCACGAACAGATGCCAGATACCATGGAAAAGACGCACCCTTTCATCCAGTGAGTAAAAAACTACACCAAATGTATAAAATATTCCTCCCAATAGGAGCCAAACGAAGCCGGTAAGAGTCAAAACCAACAATAAAGGTTTGAGCACTACCAAGGCCAGCCAGCCCGAAAAGAGATAAATAACCACTGATGAAACTCGATGCCCCTTTTGTGGCAACGATTCCAAAACAATCCCTAGGATCGCCAGTCCCCAGATGACTCCAAATATTGCCCATCCCCATCCACCACGCAAGGTGACCAGAGCAAAGGGAGTATATGTACCGGCGATCAGAAGATAAATCGAGCAGTGGTCAAGTTTGCGAAAAACCCTTTTCGCCTTTCCCTGCAAGCTATGATAAAGAGTGGAAAAAGTATAAAGTAAAACGAGGGTAACCCCGTATATGCTAAAGCTTACAATTTTCCACGGATCTCCCTGACGCGCTGCCGGCACAACCAATAAAACAAGACCGGCGAGTGCAGCCATCGCCCCAATTAAATGACTGATGCTATTTATTCGTTCCAATTTATACATTCGCCTCGCCCTTTAAAACCGTCAATCATTGTAGGTCAGGTAAACCCCGGCGTAAAATCTTTAAAAACTCATATCCACTTTTTATTGTATCATATGTTCATATAATGGATCTCGGCATTTTTGCTTTCTATTATATTGATTCTAAAAATACCCCCATCTGGAAATATAAAGGTAAATTCCGCGTCTCTTCATGTTCAATCTGTAATGGTCTGGCCATAATTACTCCCCATTTGGGGCCGATTTTAACAGATGTAGGAGATTAATAAAAGTTGTCTATTAACAAATTTTCTTTTTATCATTTTCAACTATTCCTCTTGGCAATGGATAAGAATTTTGGGTGCTATAACTTGATAGATGCCTAACTTATTGTGAAATAAAGCTGCCTAAATAAAAGTAAAATATAATATTTAATTATTTTCACGAGGGCTGAGAAAAAATCCCCCCTTCTGATTTATTATTCAGAAGGGGGGAAAGAAAGTTCTCCTTACAATATTTTAAAGCATAGAAATTTTCATTTTTTTTTTGCAGCTTATCAGCTCTCAGCTCATCAGCTTATCAGCTTAATTTAATCCTCCGGTTTACTTACTTCAGGATAATTTACCCTTCTGTTGGCAGAGGATATTACTCTCCAAATCCTCCAATTGTATCTCTCACTCCTAAATAGATTTAAGGTGTCAATAGCCAGTGAATAAATCTGGTTCTGGGCTTGGCAATCAATTATCCAATCATTATAATCAGGGGCCCCTCCTTTTTTGGCACAGCCATCGGTCCTCTTTATAAAACCATACATAAGCCGATACATGGCCCGTGAGTAATATTCCTCATTCGCCTTGTTGGTTGCGGAATTCAGTGTATTGATAAGGTTATTCTTTCTAAAGGCTGCCGTATATACATTTCCTAGCATAAAAGCTTTATCATCAAAGCCCTCAAGAAGAAATATCATCTCTTGCAATATTTCGATAGAAGCTTCTTGTTTGCTTTTCACCGTGACACTCACTAAACTGGGCTCACTGTCTATAATGCCGTCGTTTACCACCAGGCTTATAATGTATTCACCAGTCAAATCTGCTACAAATCTTGTTTTCATTAAATCGGAATTGCTCAATTGACTGACGCTACCTTCAGGTTTTGAGACCATGGTCCAGGAATAGGCCAGGGTTTGGTTATCAGGATCATAACTTGCACCACCATTAAGATCTACAGTCTTACCGATAAATACGCTTTTATCCTCTTCAGCCTCGGCTACAGGTTTTCTATTGAGCACAGACACAGTGATGGTCTCACTGGTGGAGGCTTCTCCATCAAGGGCGTAAAAAGAAATCTCGAAATTACCGATTTGTGAGCTGAGAGGCTGGAAGCAAAATTCCCCCGTTCCATTACCATGATCAGTAAAACTGCTATTATCAGCAAGGGGTGATGCATTTAGAGTCAGAGGATCACTATCAGGATCTGTAGCTGAAACCGGTAAAACCAGATGCGCACCTACATACAGAGGCTGGTTGCCGAGAGGTCCTATAATCGGTGGACGATTTACATTTATAACATTGATGGCCATATCCACTGTAGAGGTCAACTGGCTGTCATCAGCAGTAAACGTAATGGAATATTCACCGCTTTGGGTGAAATCAGGGTTAAAAGTAAACCAGCCTTGGCCGTTGCCTTGATCCTGAAAGGACATATTGGCTGAAAGGGGTGTGGCCTTTAAAATTAGTGGATTACCATCTTCATCAGTTGCCTCAACTATAAAATTCAGAGTTTCTCCCTCCTGCACGCTTTTATTACCGATAGGCGCTAAGACTGGAGGAGAATTGGAGGGCTTTTCAATACTTTCCAATACTATCATTCCTCCTGACGGCTGTATAGGGGCCGGCCCCAATTGCCGGATATCATAGCCTTTGCTTTGGAAGACGGTACCAAGGTATTGATAAGTTGCATAAGCAATTGAGGTGGCCACAGAACTCTGGGCGCAAAATACCGTCCCATCCCGGTCCAGGGCTATTACTGTTTCGGTGGTATCAGGTATCTCTATGATAGATTCAATAACAGGAACAGTTCCGTCAATCGGAGGCGTTAAAACAATTAGAAAAGAGTTCATAGGGAAAAAGATCGGTGTTTTGTTGGAAAATTTTACATTATATCCGTATCCATTCAGTCCCCCCCTCAAAAAAAAATATAAGATAGGTTTTTTATCTAAGGCATAGGAAGTTCATATAACTATTAAAACAATTTCAATAATTACATTTTTAATTTGTTATACCCCAAGCCA
>JAUWIR010000564.1 GCA_030605265.1 Pseudomonadota bacterium
ACAAAGCGGCACAAAGGATAATTAAAATTATATAATATCACTTACTTATAGGCACATTTTCAAGTGAAACAAAGACAACGGTGAACGCTGAACCAGTAAACTTTGCTCCTTTTTTTAATAAATTAATCAAGTTTTCATAATCGAATAATAAAAATAATTCGGAATCACCAATTAATCCATTTTTTATAATTAAATTTCACAGAAAATGAGGTGTTTAATTATGGCTAGAAAAGTTATCAAAGAATTAAATTTTAAATTTTTAGTACAAGGAATAATTATCATAGCCCTGCTCTTTTTTACCTGTTCAGTAATTTTTGCAGAAACCCTTCATTGGCAGGATTTTGAATACTGGGATAGTCCCCTCAACCATGAGTGGATGACTTCAAATCCTTCTTATCCTCTCTTCGGATATGGCATAGGCTATGGGATTGTTCAAACTATTGTTGATTTCACTCAGGGCAGCAGGGTATTGGACGTATACAGCCAGGCTTCCGTATTTAATCGGTTTCAACGCTTTACCTTAAGAAGAAATAATTCCGAGGAATCTCTTGAAGAGGGAACAGAGTATTCTATTATTTCATTTGATTTGATCTCCGGGGTGGGACTTGAACAATTTGAACAGTTTGAGTTTCAGATTTGGCTTACTACCAAAAATGATGAAAAGGTAGTATTACGCTATTTACCTTATGGAGAAAGTTATCAAATAGGCTATAATTCTCTTTTAGCCACTCCTGCAGGAGACGATGCTCCGCAGAATGCCTTTATTGATATTTCCGCTTTAACTCAAGAAGAGATCCTTCCTGCAGAGTTCAAATCCGGCGGTGAACCAATGGTAGGCATACCTGATGAATATGATTATTCGGTGATCCCCATAGGCAGACAATATCAGGATGGCAGCTGGCATAAAATAATCCGGGATTTGAACAGAGATATTGATTTAGCGGATAATGGAGAGTTGGATTCTTCTGATGGTTTTGGCGGAGGAGAATCAAGTCTTGTGGCTATTAGAATTTTAGGAAATATGTTTCGATTGGATAATATTTCTTTTCATATTAAGTGGGAAGGAAATTTTGTTAATTTCCCCCCAAAACTGAGAAGAATCGGTCCTCTATTTGCTCAAATTTTTAAGCCCTTTGCCATAGATATAACAGCAGAGGATATTGATTATGAATACTTAGCTGATGAAGAGGACCTGCCGGCAGACTCATCTATTTGGCGGGAGCCCTCCCTTCACCCTCAATGGCACCCCAAGACTCCTGATAAACCCTTTTTGTATTTTGAAGCGTATATAGGCGGAAAGGGCACGAGGGGCACAAATGTTTCTCGTCTGTTAACCCGAATAGGCGTGGAAGAGGATTCTGATACTTACGATACCATACCTTGTCAATTAGAGGATGATGATCCTGACACTATAGATGTATTGTATAATAAAGTGAGATTTTCTTTTACTCCGCGAGTTTATGAAAATTTGGTAATTACTATACGCGTATATGATGAAAGAGGGCTGGGGGATACTGAAGTAATCCCCTTGACGGTAGTAAATTTCCCTATTTCTAATTACCCTCCCCGGTTGGATGAGCTTGAAGATGACCTATATCTCATTGGGTCTGATGAACCCTATTACAAGCAAATAATCGTTGAGGATTTCGATGATATAAGACTTGATGGTGGAAAGTATACACCTAAAACCTTTTTTGCTTTTATTGATGGGGCCCCTTATTATGGGGTCGGTTCATATCAAGAGGATTTGATAAAAGATCCTTCTAAGGGGATAATAGAATTTACTCCTTTATTTGAGGGGGTTCACCGGATCACTGTTGTCGTTAGGGATACAAGGGGACTTACCGATTCGGATGAATATACTCTAGTAGTAAGTAACACTGGTGGCTGGTATAATCACCCTCCTATCCTGGGAGAGGATATTGATAGTCCTCAATTTGTCAGAGCAGGGCAATTATTTTCTATTCCCGTAGAGTTTTTTGACCCTGATTTAGAGACAATTTATTATTCCTGCAATATCGGCACGGTCACCCCCCTTCCCCCATACGCACTTGAAACCCATACTGAAGACAAATCCGCTTGGGGGCAAGATGTTTTATCCGCTTTTGGTACTTATCGTGGAGGGGCTTTGTATACCTATCTGACTCATTACCCGGGGGTCTACCACATAGAAATTACCGCCTATGATATCAGGGGGGGGGCTTCAAGGACCCAGTTTATCTTAGATGTGCAGCCCTGGTGGGCGTACTAAATTAAAAAAATTTTAAAGGGTTAAGCCCTTAAATTTTAAATTTTTTAGGGCCTCATAGGCAGCTTTTTGCTCGGCATCTTTTTTACTTCTTCCCTCTCCAAAACCGAAAGTTTTATTATTGATAATTAATTTCACCTCGAATATTTTTTCATGATCGAGGCCGTTTTGGCCGGTAACTCGATAAATTGGGGTACAATTTAATTTCCCTTGAGAGTATTCCTGAACTAAAGTTTTAAAGTCAGGGATAAAATCCTTTTTGTTGGCTTCTTCAATAAACGGCTTAACATTTTGAATAACAAACTTCCTGACTGCCTCCAATCCCCGGTCCAAATAGATCCCGGCAATTAAAGCTTCAAAGCAATTGGCCAGAATAGATTTTTTTAATCGTCCCCCTGAATTTTCTTCTCCCTTTCCCAGCAAAATATAATTCCCCAGATCATTATTTGAGGCAATGGGAGCCAGGATATTTTCGCTGACCACATGGGCGCGTAATTTTGAGAGCATGCCTTCAGAGTAATTTGGGAATTTTTCCATTAAAAAATCAGTGATAATGTAACCGAGAATAGCATCTCCAAGAAATTCCAAACGCTCATTATCTTCCATATAAAGCTTTTTGTCCTTTGATTCATTAGCAAAGGATTTATGGGTTAGAGCATTATTGAGAAAAGAGATATTATGAAACTCGTATTTGAGTTTTTGCTGGAGGGGTGACAACTCTTTTATACGCTCTTCACTCATTGAATGAATAATGGTGGCGGGGGTTTTCTTCTTTTTCTTGACAATATTTTCCATTTTTATCAGCCAATAGATTTAGGGTTTAAATTTTTTAAAAACTAAGCTGGCGTTGGTTCCTCCAAAGCCAAAGGAATTTGAAAGGGCTATGGTAATATCTTGTTTTTGTGCTTTATTTGGAACGTAGTTCAAGTCGCAATGAGGGTCCGGAATTTCATAATTAATTGTCGGCGGGATAATTCCATGATAAAGGGATAAGGCAGTAGCCACTGCCTCGACTCCCCCGGCAGCTCCTAAAAGATGCCCAGTCATTGATTTGACTGAGCTAATGAGCAGTTGATAGGCGTGAGACCCGA
>JAUWIR010000600.1 GCA_030605265.1 Pseudomonadota bacterium
AAAAATTCATTAGAGGAACGATTTGCTGAGATTGATGCTGAATCAGTACGTAAAGAAATGAATAAAAATTCTAAACAAAAAAAAATTATCAAAAAAATTCAAAAAATTATCAAAGATGTATATTTTTCAGAAAAATTGATAAATATCTTTAAATTTAGATTAACTGATTAAAATCCAACGGGATTTTTTTTCTATAGGTGAATATAGTCCCCATTAGGATAGACTATCATCCCGCTCGAAGCAGGATCAATTGTGCCGTCTTTAAGACGGATTGGATAAAAAATCAATTCAATATTATTATCAAGTTGAATACTAAACCAATCCCATCCTATTAAATCTTTAAACGGCTGATAACTGAAAAATTCACGATCCATCCAGCTTTGGCCCCGAACCTGTATCTTTTTGTCCTCAAGCCAAAGATACCCTTCAGTGGCTATTCTGGTTAACGAATAATAATGAGATGCTTGTGAAGAGGTCTGACTTTTCCTACTGACCCCATCCTCCCCATGAATAACAGGCTTTTTAAGGGGAGTGAGCAGAAGATCAAATCCAAAGCCGGCTTCTTTTGCCCTCAGACGAAAGGTGTTCCCCTCCCCTTCCAAACGCCAACTCCCGTTCCAAACCAGCAACCTGTCTTCCTCTGCGCCCGCCAAACCCGGGCCGGCACGATTTGCTTTATCCCAATAGTAAAATTTTTGATTATTTTCATCTGATATGGCCAGATGGGCAAAATAGACATCCTTCATCACCCATAGGGACTGGGAGTTTCTTTGACGCTGACTTTCAATTCCTACTCTGAAAAATGTCAATTCATACCCAAAACGCTTTTTCCCCTGAGCCTTAAGGTGTCCAGTGTAATACCACCATTCCATTTGATATTCCGGATGGGCAAAATGATCTCGTGGGAATTGAAACTGATAACCGGGCATGACTTGTTTAAAAAAGGAATTTGCCACATCCGACACAGAAAAAATATAAAAAATAGATACGCAGACAAAAAGTACACAGACAAACAATATTCTTATCCAGGGCTTTCCCTTTTTCCCATAGAGATGATTCATGACGTTCCCTTTTTCCCATAGAGATTATTCATGACGCAATTCCTCTGCAAGGGGAATATTCTTGGCTTTGCGAGCAGGAAAATATCCTGCCAGAAGAGTAGTAATAAAAACCGGAAGAAGCGACCAGGAAAATACCCTATAGTGAAGACCATATTGTATAGTCCAGCCAAAAGATCCTTTCAGGATGACATAAACCATGATGAAGGAAATAACTACTCCTGAAACAATACCCAAGAGGCAACCCAAAAGCCCCATTATGGCGGCCTCCAGCATGACCATCTTTTTTATTTGACTTTTGAAGGCCCCGATTGATCTCAACAGGGCTATCTCTCTTCTTCTCTGCATTATAGAGATCATAAGTGAATTGGTGATGCCCAGAAGGGCCACGACAATGGCTATAAATTCCAGGGCAAAGAAAATATGAAAGGTTTGATCAAAGATGCTGATGGCTTTATCTCTCAACTCCTGTCCACTCATTATCAGAAGGTTTTCATTCTTTCCAAGAGCTTTGCGTATCCTTCCGGCTACCTTCCGGCCATCTACCTTTTGCCCATTAGGCCCTGATTCAAGATAGACCCCCAGGGTGCTTATATAATCTTCTTTCCAGACTTTTTTATATAATTCTCGGTCCATATACACTACCCCAAGATCATTTGTGTAATCATAGTATAGGCCGTAAATGGGAAAAGCTCTCTCTCCACTGGGAGTTTGAAGAGTTATACTGTCTCCGGGTTTTAATCCATATTTCAATTCTAAATTTTCCGATATAAGCACCCCGTTATTGTCAAGGACCTGTTGGACAATTTTTTCCCGGTCCCCATTTTTAAGACTGATAGTATTCTTCTGCAAGGAGAGGGTTAAATCACTTGAGGCAAGTCCGATTTTATTCTCTCCATAGTTTATATGCATAAAGCGGTAAGGCGCTGTCTGGGCAATCCCCTCTATTTTTCGGACTCTTTCCCTCAATTCAGATCGCAATCTATCTCCTGTTCCCCGGATAAAGCCGATTGAGGCGCTCAGATACAGATCCGCCTGTAAGGTCTGCTTGGTCCATTGATAAACAGTTCCCCGGAAACTGTCCATCATAATACCGACACTGATAAGCATGGCTAAACTGGCGGCAAGAGCAGCAATGGATATAGAGGCGTATAGCTTGTTCTCTCGAATATTCTCAGCTGAAAATCTACCAAAAAAACTGAAAAATTTTTCTAATACAGGTATGATGAGGGGTAGTATCCTCTCTATAATCACAGGACAAAGAAGAGAAAACCCCATAATCACCCCCAAAATAGCCCCATAGCCACCTAAAAGCGGCCTTCTGAATCTTCCGGCAACAAACTGCACAAATATATAAGCGACTATAAAGCACAATACCGCAAGAACATTGAATAGATAACCAGGGAAGAAACAGGAATCTTCATGAATGGTAACACCCGTTCCAGTAGCCAGGTGAGGACGAATTTTCAAAGCACAAGAAAGAGGGATAGCAGAAGAAATAAGCGTACATACTATTCCGATTAGGAAACCTTTGCTCACAATTTCCCTGGTAAGGGAAACATGACGGATAGCGGATATGAGATAAAGAGAGGTAACTGTTTTTGCAATAAGGAGTAAAGCTCCCTTAGCTAAAAAATACCCCACAAAGACGCCAAAACCTGCCCCTGCTAATCCCAACAAAAATGCTTCCTGAAGAACCATTAGACAAATTTGGCTGCGAGAAGCACCCAAAGCCCTCATAATTTCTATTTCCTGTTTCCGGTGGGTAATAGAAATGTTCAGGGTATTATAACCTATCTTTTTCACTTCAAAATACAGGCCTCCGCAATGCCTTGAAAATAAAGGGCTTCAGAGAGAGACGTTTTTTTTTCTATGCACGTTTATTGTCGATAGTTATAATATTCCTTTTTAGTAGAT
>JAUWIR010000619.1 GCA_030605265.1 Pseudomonadota bacterium
AATCAAACTGATAAGGGAAAAATGGCCATTGACAAATTCATGCTGAAAACACCAATTTTTGGTCTCCTGATTCGAAAAGTGGCTGTAGCAAAATTTTCGAGGACCCTTGGGACCCTTATCAGTAGCGGAGTCCCTCTTTTAGATGCTCTTGATATTACCTCCAGAACTTCCGGCAATAAGGTGGTGGAATCAGCTATCAATATTACTAAATCAAGCATAAGTGAAGGCAAAACCATGGCTGAGCCTTTACAGCAGACTAAAGTCTTTCCTCCCATGGTTGTTCAAATGATAACCGTTGGGGAGACAACGGGTGCCTTGGATACCATGCTGACAAAAATTGCTGATTTTTATGACGAAGAAGTAGATGTTGCGGTTGAGGCATTATGTTCTATGCTTGAACCAATGCTCATGATCTTTCTGGGAGTGGTCGTGGGATTTATTGTTATTGCCATGTACCTGCCCATCTTTAAATTGGCGGCTGTCATTGGATAAAAAAATTAGGTAATAGTTCACCACGGAGACACAGAGGCGCTGAGAAATGATTTTAAAAGAAAAACTTACAAAGCTAAATTAGTGCAGCGATACAAGTTCATCGTTCATCAGCATTTAGGCCATAGACTATTAGAGACAGTTTATTAAGAATTTTTTTGTCCTGAACTCTTTAGGCAGGTCTTTTGATTTTTCTCTGTGTCTCCGTGGTGAGATGTATTGTTACGAAGTTTGTTGATTGAGAAGTTCAAACATTATTCTCGCGCAACACTAATGGCGGGGTCAGGTCTTGAATTATTAGTTTTTAGTAGTAGTTCTCTGACTTCTAGTAGTTCTTATAAAAACTGATAATTCAAGACCTGACCCCTAGTACATCGCGAAGCACCGACAGATCGAACATGGATACCAATAAAAATAACCCAAAAAGAGACTTATCCTCCGACCAAGATCTTCTTCGAAAAGTCAAATGGCTCACTATTATCAGAATTATTGTCGCCTCTCTCATTCTCGGATCCATTACTGTTTTACAATTCAAAGAAACCCGGTTTTCCTTTTCCCCCTTTTATAATTTAATTGCTATTATCTATTCAATGACTCTTCTTTACTCCTTGATTATCTATTTCGATCCAAATCCTGTATTTTTTGCCTACATTCAGCTCACTGGAGATATAATTGTAGAAACCGCCCTTATTTTCTATACCGGAGGGATTAGAAGCCCTTTTGCCTTTACTTATATCTTTACGATCCTTTGCGCAAGCATCCTCCTTTCTCGGAAAAGCAGTCTGATTGTGGCCACATTGAGCAGTCTTTTTTATAGTCTGACCATAATTTTTCAATTTACCAAAATATGGCGTTTTCCATTAAGTTATATACCGACGGGGAGTCAATTAACGTTCCCTTATGTATCCCATACTCTTTTTGCAAATATTTTTGCCTTTTTCCTCACAGCTTTCTTGAGTGGGTATCTTGCCGAACTTCAGAGACAAGCAGGCAGGGAATTAAAGACAAAAGATGGAAACATTGCTCAACTTCAAGCCTTTAATGAAAATATTCTTCAGAGCCTGAGCAGCGGTCTTATTGTAACTGATCTCTATGGAAATACAAAATTAATGAATTGGACGGCTAGAAAAATTTTTAACCTGCCCGGTTTTAGTCAGGAACATTGGGATATATTATTTCACCCCTTAAAAATAGAAAAATTTTTTCATAAAATGAAACATAACAAACTTAATTACTTAAGAATTGAAAGCCATATTAAAAAAAGGAAGAAAAAAATATACTTGGGAATCACCATTTCTTTTTTAAAAAATACTCAAGGAATTGAAGAAGGTCTTATCACGAATTTTCAGGACCTCACGGAATTAAAAAAAATGGAAGAACAGGTCAAACAAGCGGAAATGCTGGCCACTATTGGTCAAATGGCGGCAGTCATGGCCCATGAATTACGCAATCCAATGGCCTCGATCAAGGGGTCGGTTCAATTCTTAGATGATGAACTTCAATTAGATCAAGAGCACAAAAGGTTAATGCAAATTATTCTCAAAGAATCTAACCGATTAAATAATATTATTACAGATTTCTTGCAGTATGCCAAACCAAAACCCCCTAGTAAAGTAGAATGTAATATCGCAGATTTAATTCAAGAAACAATCGCTTTAATTCAAAATAGTCTGGCAGATAAACAGCATATTCAAATCATCACGGATATATCCCCATCCCTTCCCTTAATTGATATTGATCCTGAACAAATAAAACAAGTATTTTGGAATTTAGCTATTAATTCCTGTCAAGCCATGCCCTCAGGAGGAATATTTCGAATTCTTGCCCACAAGACGAAAGACAAGGATCTCTTAATTGAATTTACAGATACCGGTGTAGGTATCTCAAAGGAAAAAATTAACAGACTGTTTCATCCTTTTTATACTACCAAAGATAAAGGGATGGGATTGGGCTTAAGTATTGCTTACAGAATCATTAAAGACCATAAAGGAAAAATTGAAGTGATGAGTACTTCCGGAGAAGGAAGTAATTTTCGAGTCCTCTTGCCCTATAACTCCAAAATTCTACAGGAGGCTGTAACTACTCAAAAATGAAAAATGAAAAAGTATAGAAAAACGAAGCATTCCTTAATTTTAAAATTTAATATTTGCAATTTGTATTATTGCTTGATTATGATAGCCTAAAATTCCCCCACTTTAAGGGGTTGTGACAGTCTAAAATTCCCCCACCCCTGACTGAAGTTTTCAGTATTATAGTAGGGAAAAAGAAACATGAACTATGATACTGGAGAC
>JAUWIR010000464.1 GCA_030605265.1 Pseudomonadota bacterium
TGGCCGGGGGTGTCGGGCATGAATTACGCAATCCCCTTGGGGTGATAAAAAACGCCACTTATTTTCTTAACATGAAGGTAGACACCATCAAAGACGAGGCAGTTAAAGATAATATCGCTATAATCAGGCGGGAAATAAATATTGCCGATAGGATTATTACCGATCTTTTGGATTTTGCACGAGTTAAGTCCCCGGTGCGCCGGGAGACGGACCTTAATCAACTGGTAAGGGAAACCTTGTCAAGATCTTTGATACCGGAAAACATAACGGTCAACACATATTTGGCCCAAAAGTTAGCACCTGTTTTTATTGATCCTGTTCAGGTAGGCCAGATTTTCTTAAACCTGATTGAAAATGCAATCCAGGCAGTGGAAAAAGGAGGCGCCCTGAATATAAATACAAGGGCGGCTAAGGGGGCGTTAGAGGCCGCTTTTGTTGATGAAGGGTGCAGCATCCCAGAAGGAGATTTAAAGAAGATATTCGAGCCCCTGTTTACCACCAAGGCCAAAGGCATAGGTCTTGGACTGGCCATTTGCAAAAGCCTGGCTGAGGTCAACGGCGGCACAATTTTAGTGGAGAGCAGGGTTGGTGTGGGGAGTAAATTCACTGTAAGATTCACCGAGAAAGGATCAGGCCATGGAAAAGCCGGTTAGTCTTTTTATAGTTGATGATGATTTAGGAATGCTGCAAACCCTAAGCTATATTCTTAAGGAAAAGGGCTATGAAGTGGATACTGCCAAAGATGGATTTGAGGCCATGGAACGGATCAAGGAAAAGACCTTTGATATTGTTTTAATGGATATCAAAATGCCCGGCATGAATGGCGTAGAGCTGTTGAGACAGCTTAAAAAACTATCCCCCGACACCATCGTCGTGATGATGACGGCTTACAGCCTGAATGAGCTAATCCGGGAGGCCAAGAAAGAGGGGGCCCTGTGTGTGCTCCTCAAACCCCTTGATCTTGAAAAAATGATGGCCTTTATTGAACAATTTAGCGCCCAGCAGCCAATATTAATTCTGGATGATGATTTTGATTTTTGTCGGTCGCTTCAGAATATACTTAAAAGTAAAGGTTTTGCCGCTGCCTTTGCCCTCAAAGTTGATGAAGCCATAAATTTGATAATGGAGAACAAATACGCGGTTATTTTTCTCGACATGAAGCTCAACAGCATAACCGGGCAGGATGCAGCTGTTGCCTTAAAGAAAATCGACCCGAAGGCGCTTATAATACTAATAACCGGTTATCAGGAACAGATGGCCAAAGAGATTCAAAAGACCCTCATAGAGTCTGCCTATTGTTGCCTTTACAAACCCCTTGATATAGATGCCCTTTTAGGATTATTAAAAAATATCAAAGTTAAACAATTGGAAAAAATTTTAGGAGATTGCTGATGGATAAGCAGAGAGTCCTGATCATTGATGACGATGAGGGGGCTTGTCAAACCTTGACTTACATCCTGAAGGTCAAAGGATATTTTCCCTCTTCAGTTAACATATGGTAAGAAGGCGATTGAGGCAGTAGCGGAAAGTTTTTTTAATATGGCCTTGATAGATTTAAAACTCCCTGATATGCCGGGCACTGAGGTGCTGGCCGGGATCAAGGGAATATCTTCCAATACCGAGGCCATAATCATAACCGGGCACGCCTCACTGGATACGGCAGTTCAGGCCATGCAGGATGGGGCCTTCAGTTATGTGACCAAACCTATTGACATGGATTATCTGCTGGCCCTTATGGACAAGGCCCTGGAGAAGCAGAAATTACAAATGGCCCACCGGAAGGCGGAGGAAGCTTTAAGGAAATACCGCGACCACCTTGAGGATTTGGTAAATGAGCGCACTGTCCAATTAAAAATAATCAACCAAAGGCTTGAACAGGAGATAGCCGATCACAAACGCTCTGAGCAAAAGGCCGAGCTTGCCTATACGGAATTGAATCAGATATTCAATGCCGCAGGCGACGGCATGTGTGTGATTGATAGAGAGTTTAAGATATTTCGAGTTAATGAGGTTTTTTGTTCTTTTTTTGGCCTAAAAAGGGATGAAGCAGTAGGCAAAAATTGCTTTGAGATATTCCAGCATCATCTTTGTCATACTCCAGATTGTCCGCTGGCCCGTATTCTTAGCGGTGAGGAACAATTTGAAACAGAAATGGAATGTGAAAATGGTATAAAGAGGATTTTTTTATTAACTGCAGCCCCTTTACACAAACCCAATGGAGAGCTGATAGGTGTTGTTGAAAATTTAAAGGACATTAGTGAGCGGAAAAGAATGGAGCAGGAATTATTGAGGATACAAAAACTGGAATCTACCGGCATACTTGCCGGAGGCATTGCTCATGACTTCAATAATTTGTTAACTGCCATTATCGGCAACTTATCCCTTTTAGAACTCTATGCCAAATCCGGGCGAGGCATTTTTGAGGTCTTGGAAGAAACCAAAAAGGCCTCTCAACAGACCAAACACCTGACTCAACAATTAATTACCTTTGCCAAAGGCGGACTGCCTATAAGAAAAAATGTTTTTGTCTCACAATTATTAAAGGATGCCGTAAGCTTTACTTTAAGCGGCTCCAGAATAAGGTGCGAGCCGGCCATAGCGGATGATCTTTGGTGGGCGGAGCTTGATGCAGGGCAGATACATCAGGCTTTGAGTAATTTGATCATTAACGCTGACCAAGCCATGCCTCAAGGCGGGATTATCAAGGTGTCTGCTGAAAATGTCATGGTTAAGCCGGAGACAAATTTACCTTTAGAAGAGGGCAGGTATATAAAAATATCAGTTAAAGACAAGGGGATTGGCATCC
This sequence comes from Pseudomonadota bacterium, assembly GCA_030605265.1. GTDB lineage: Bacteria > SZUA-182 > SZUA-182 > DTGQ01 > DTGQ01 > JAUWIR01. Next base: position 2,807 of record JAUWIR010000464.1, read on the forward strand.
CCAAAGAGGACTTGCCCAAGGTATTTGACCCATACTTTACCACCAAACAGAAAGGGAGCGGGCTTGGGCTGGCCATTACTTACTCTATCATCAAAAAACATGGCGGATATATTACCCTGGGATCCGAGGTAGGGGTCGGCACAACCTTCACCATCTTTCTTCCTGCTTTAGAAAAAGAAATCTTCGTACCCAAAGAGGTTGTAGAAGAAAGACTTTACACAGGCAAGGGGCGCATTTTACTCATGGATGATCAACCAGGCGTGAGAGATACTACCGGGCAGATGCTGAATTATCTTGGATATGAGGTTGAGGTTGCCAAAGACGGGCAAGAAGCTATTGAGTTATATCAAAAGAAGAAAGAATCCGGCCTGGGCTTTGATGCGCTTATTTTGGATTTGACTGTGCCCGGCGGTATGGGAGGTGAAGAAGCTGTGCGCAAACTCCATGAAATAGACCCTGAGGTCAAAGCGATTGTTTCCAGTGGATATTCAAATGATCCGGTAATTTCCGATTTTAAGCGCTATGGTTTTAATGGCGTAGTTGCCAAACCCTATGAGATTAAAGAATTAAGTGAGGTATTGGATAAGGTGATAAAATAAAACCTTACATTCCCCACACCATGATTTTCTTTCCTTGAAATTCGGCGTCCCGCGTGAATATTTTTTCCTCCCAACTTTTACCTTCACTCCGATCAAAGATAACAAGATGACCTTGATCAGTATTACATCGGTCCATATATTCCGTCGTCTGCTTAAGCCCCTCATTAATTGTTTCATCAAGCGATTTGTAGAGTACTTTCAGCTCGATCACTTCCTTCTGAACTCCTTTTTTATGAGGCCGGATGATGAGAAGGTCTGTCCGCATCCTGCCAAGACCGTATTCCCTTTCCACTCTTCCCCCGCCATTGATGATTCTCTGGAGGAATGCTTGCAATAACAGTTGTGGCCCGGCTTCTTTGTATTGAAATCTTTCCACCCAATGTTCCGAGTGTTCACGGAAAAACTGCTGAAATGAGCCAAGGAGCTTATCCATATCCAATTGGCCATTTGGCTTGATATACCAAGCCGGCTGCTCAGAGATGGTAACTTGAGTGCTATAGGTCAACACTCTGGGAATCACCTCTTGATAAATTCGATTGGCTATTTGCAACTGACCGTCAATTTTTACTAACCCCAGATCAATGACATAGGACAGGTCATCCGGCGAAATTTGCTCCGGTTCCTGAAGACCCTCCAATAAAGGCTCAATTACTTGGCGAACCCGTGTTTCCTGCAGTTTATCAGCCAGTTGATCAATGTGTGTTTCTCCTCTCAAGATAATGTTTTCCTTAGCTTGCTCGATCATATCCACAGTAATCGGCCCTTTTCGATCACGCCCCTCTTTCATCTCAA
>JAUWIR010000174.1 GCA_030605265.1 Pseudomonadota bacterium
ATTGATACCCAACGCACGCTTGTGGCCTTTGTCCGCCGTCTTGCTTTTGCAAAGGGTTGAGTTGCCCCGGGGCACTGGAAAAATGGGTAGCCATATAAGGCTTTTGCTCCTCAAGATCAAAGCCGTACTGCTTCATTTGTGACAGCCGGGCCTCCATCAGGGCATTCGGGTCAGCTATGGCTACACTGCCGGTACCAATCACAGAGACGGCTTTGAGTTTTTTTGATCCCCACACACCGCCAAAACCGCCCTGTCCTACGGCATTTCCTGCATCATGAATCAAGCAAGCAGTCCGGCATAAGGTTTCCCCAGCCCGGGCAATAGCCAAAACAGCCGGCCGCTGGGTGCTCCATCCGCTCTGTGAGCTGGGCTTTTTCCACCCTCTTGTGTTCATCTCGGCATTACTGCCATTCACAAAATCCCAGATCATCTTCTGACATTCCCAGGCATCTGTTCCCCATAAAGACAGTTTCCGACACTCTCTGATTCGCACATACTCATCCCTGATATCAATCCACACAGGCACATCCGCCGCTCCCTCTATAGCAACCCCGTCCCAGCCGGCATATTTGAGCATAGGAGAAAATCTCCCCCCTACATTCCCTCTAGTATACCAGCCAATAGGGGAGGATTGCACGCCTATACCCTGTACTTCAGTCCTTCCTGAACCAGAGGGGACTAAGGTCCCGGAAATGGGAGAAGTCATGATAGTGATCACATTTTCAGGGGAAAATCCATCAATAGTAGTGAGATCTATTTTCTTCTCTTTGACCACAATATCAAAAAAAACAGCCGAGCCCATCCCATGGCCTCCAACCCATTGGAGATAATCTGAGGTGGGCAGAATCATTTTTGTTCTTTCAGTAAGGTTTATTCTTAAGATTTTTCCAGCATACCCCTTCATAAGAGTGCTTCCTGTTTTATTTGGAAATATTTTTTTACCATGAAAAGGCCCCATACAGTAAAAATTATATTTTAATAAATACTATTTTTAGACAGGATTAACAGGATTTTATTTTTTCTTATCCTGTTTATTCTGTTAATCCTGTCTAATATTTTGTTTTACATCAGTGAATCCAGCTCTATTTAAAGACAGGAAAGCCGAGTTTGTACCAGTTTCTATCCCTTAAATTTACTTTATACCCTGAATCACCATCCTGGTCAGGTAACTTATCAGTAAAAGCTATGGCTTTGACCGGGCACACTTCAACACAGGCTTGCTTTCCGCCAGGGCCCCCGGCTTCGTTCCAAAAGGGAGTATGGGCACAAAGATCGCACTTTCGACTATACCCTAAACCATTATTGTATTGATCCTCCGGCATTACCATTATGAAAATGCCTTTTCAGTAAAAATTATATTTCTAAATACTATTTTTAGACAGGATTAACAGGATTAACAGGATTTTATTTCTTCTTATCCTGTAAATCCTGTAGTAGAGTAAGGCATGGTTCAAATTTTTAATATAATTAAGTTATCTCTCGCAAAGGCGCAAAGGGCGCAAAGTTAAAAGCTTATAAAACAGTTTGCGAGTTTTACGCCTTTGCGAGGACATAAGTTTTTGAACCATGCATTTTCGTCTCAGTGAAGGATGATATAATTTTTTTTTAAATCCTGTTTATCCTGTTAATCCTGTCTAATATTTTGTTTTACATTAGTGAATCCAGCTCTATTTAAAGACAGGAAAGTCGAGCTTATACCAGTTTCTGTCCCTTAAATTTACTTTATAGCCCGAATCACCATCCTGGTCCGGCAACTTATCAGTAAAAGCTATGGCTTTGACCGGGCACACTTCAACACAGGCTTGCTTTCCGCCAGGGCCCCCGGCTTCATTCCAAAAGGGAGTATGGGCACAAAGATCGCACTTTCGACTATACCATAAACCATTATTGTATTGATCCTCCGGCATTACCATTACACGCTTTAGGGTTTGAGGACAGGCTTGCACACATTGACCGCAACCAATGCATTTTTCCTCATCCACCATTCTGACATATCCAAAATCTTTTCTTGCCGCAAGAGCGCCGGTTGGACAGGCTTCAACACACTGAGGATTTTTGCATTGTCTGCATTGGTCAATAGAAAGATCATCGGGCCATTTGGCAAAAGAGTTTTGCATGACCTGGATTCTGGATAAAGTAGGGCTTTCAACGCCTTCATGGACCAAAGAGCAGGCCAGCATACAGGAAATACATCCCTGACATTTTTTGGTGTCTACCAGGATATAGCCTCCACATACTTCTATGGCCGCCTGAGCATCTTTGGTCCAAAAAACATTCGATCCCCCCCCAATACAGATCCCCAAGGCCATTGAAGCTTTTAAAAATTTTCTCCGGGACCACCCTGTTTTTCCTTTGGATTCATCCATTTCGCAAAAACCCCCGATTTGATACGCTTGTTTTACGAATAATATATGTGAATATTGTTGTTAATATATGGCAAAACTAACCATAAATCAAGTAATAATAAGGAGGGTTGACAAATTGCGAAAAATTGGTAATACTATTACCGGTATTACTTATTACCATACAGGAGGGATAAGAACAATGCGGGTAACAACAAAAGGGCAAGTTACTATTCCGCAAGATATAAGAGAAAAACTAGGTATTACACCCCATTCTGAAATTGAATTTTGTGAAGAGAATGGAAGGGTTTATTTAATTAAAAAATCGGATGGGCTTTCCCGGGAGAATAGGTTTCGGCGTTTCAGAGGGATAGCTACGGTCAAGATGTCAACTGATGAGATTATGTCTTTGACCAGGGGTGTTAGATGATTGGTTTACTGGTTGATTCCAATGTAATATTGGATGTCTTTGAAGAAGATCCTAGGTGGGTTGAATGGTCAGAATCAATGCTTCAACAATATAGTCGCACCCATACTATATGTATTAATCCTATCATTTATTCAGAGGTTTCGATAGGCTTTACACACATTGAAGAGCTGGAAGAGGCAATTAATGCTTGTGGATTTCGGATGTTACAGATCCCAAGAGAGGCTTTATTCCTTGCCGGTAAAGCCTTTGTTGAATATAAAAAACGACAAGGCTCCAGGGTATCTACCTTGCCGGATTTTTTTATTGGCGCCCATGCCGCAATAGAAAAAATAGAATTACTGACCCGAGATACTCGGATTAAATCATATTTTCCTACCATTAAGCTCATTTCTCCCAACAAAAAGTAAAATCCTGGCACAAGGATTGTAGCAAAATGAGAATTAGAAATTATATTAGACATTTTTTTTAAGGAAAGGGGGCCTTATCTTATGACTAAAGCGGTAATAAAAAAGGGAATACTCATCACATTTTTTTTTGCTGTGCTAATAATAGCAACAAGTTATGCTTATGGAGCAGAAAAGCCCTTTACCATCAGTATCCTCCCTTGTACTGATGTGGTAATGAGCTTTAAGAAATTCAACCCCTTGATCACCTATTTAAGGGAGGAGACCGGGTATGACATCAAATTGGTGGTTCATGCAGATTCCCCGGGATTTGAAATGGCTATTATGAACGGGGAGATAGATTTTGCCTTCCAGGATCCTCATACATATATAAAATTTGATACTTTATATAATAAAGATGCCCTTCTTCGGTCCCTCACCATGGAGGGGGAAACCTCTCAATTCGGAGTACTTATTGCCAGGAAAGATAGTCTTATTCGCAAAGTAGAAGATTTGAAAGGAAAAACTGTGATGTTCGGACCCAAGCAATCTGCTACCAAATGGCTGGCAGCAAAGTTGCTGTTTGAAGAAAGGGGCTTGGATATTGATAAAGATTTAAAAAATTATTCCAATGGCGGCTGTTGCCAGGACATAGCCTTTAATGTATATTTGAAAGCAGTGGATGCCGGGGTGGTATGCTGTCATTTTCTCGAAGAACATCCTGAAAAACAGCAGGAACTTGGTATTGATCCCAAACAGATTATGGTGATTGCCAAGACTAAATTAATGCCGACTCGCGTATTTGCTTCCCGTCAGGGGATAGATGAAAGGGTGATAAACAAAGTAAATCAGGCCTTACTAAAGCTGGATGGAAAAAATCCCGCGCATAAAAAAATATTGTACTCTGCTGAACTAGGTGGATTTCAAAGGACTGAAGATAAGGATTATAACAGCATTAGGATGCTCATAGATAAAAAAACAATAGAATAATAGGCATTTTTGATAAAAGAAAAGATTTGTCAATGAAACATTTACCACCAGGCCTTAATTTCAAATTAAGGACAAAGATAACCCTGCTGATTGAAATCTTAGTAGTGATCATTGTGCTTGTCACAGGGTTAATTGCAACAAACCGCGAAAAAAAGACCTTAGAAAGTGAACTTCAAAAAAGGGGCCTTGCTCTCACTGCCGACTTAGCCAAATTCATGGTAAGGCCTTTATTAAGTAATGACTTGCCCACTCTTCGGCGCTTTGTCAACCATTCGATGGAGCAAGACTATGTTCTTTTCATTATGGTATTAGATCCCCAGGGAAAGGTTGTTATGCACAGCAACCTATCGGAGATCAATAAAATCTATGATGATGGGCCGAGTATTTTGGCTGTGCGCTCGAAGGGAGCAGGTTATACTTATAAACATAAACATCTCTCAAAAGAAGGAGAAATGCACTGTCATATCTTTTCCCCTATTGAGGTTTCAGGCACTAGATTGGGCACGATTCACCTTGGATACTCTTATGAAGCTGTTGAAAATGAAATTGCCAAAGCACAAAAACAAATTTTCATTGTAGGCTTGATAACTACAATAATAGGAGGAGTTTTGGCCTATATTCTGGCTACTTTTATCTCTTCTCCAATTAAAAGCATAACCAAGGCAATTGCCAAGGTGGCCAACGGCGGGCCTAATACTCCCCTTACTATTAAAAGGAATGATGAGATAGGCACTTTAGCTACCGCCTTTAATACAATGATTGAGGATTTAAGGAGGACAACCGTTTCCAAGGATTATATTGATAATATCATTGGAAGCATGAATGAAGCGCTTGTTGTTTTTAACCCGGATTCAAAGATTAGGTCTGTTAATAAAGCAACATGCCATCTTTTGGGCTATAAAGAAGGGGAACTTATTGGTAAAGATTTATTTGTAATCATGCAGCCCAAAAAAAATAGCAGCCCTTCCGCAAAAAATATGAATACAAGCCCCGGGTTCCATGAGCTACTCAGCAAAGGTCCAGTGATGAATCGTGAGATAGATTATAAAACCAAAAGCGGAAAAACCATCCCCATGCTTTTTTCAGCTTCAGCACTGAAAGATAAGAATGGTCTGATAGAAGGGGCTGTTGCCATGGCCCGGGATGTCACTGAACGTAAGAGAGCAGAAGAAGCTTTGCGCAAATCAGAGAAAGAGCTTCATTTTTTATCTTCCCAACTCCTTACTGCTCAGGAAAAAGAGCGCAGGCGACTTTCCAGAGAACTTCATGACGAATTGGGACAGGCCTTAATCATCTTTAAATTTAAACTAAGATCTATTCTGGGGGGGTTACAGGAAGATCAAGGAGAATTAAAAAAAGGGTGCGAAGAACTGATAAATTATATAAATGAGGTCACTGAAAATGTTCGCCGACTTTCCCGAGATTTGAGCCCTTCTGTTTTAGAAGACTTAGGCCTTTCAGCCGCCATTCGATGGCTTGCCGAGTCCTTTACCAAACATTTTAATATTCACTGCTCACTAGAAATGACTGAAGTGGAAAACTTGTTTCCATCAGAGAGCCAAATTACCTTATACAGAATTATTCAGGAGTGCCTCACCAATATTGCCAAACATGCTCAGGCCTCCCAGGTATCAATGGCTATCAGCGAAAAAAATCGTTTAGTTTTTTTTCATATTGAAGATGACGGGAAAGGGTTTAATCTAAAAGAGGTCTTGAGCAAACACCACACTGAAAAGGGTCTAGGATTAGCTACCATGAGCGAGCGAATAAGAATGCTGGGAGGCGCTATTGATATTTGGAGCAAGGAGGGTACAGGCACTAAAATTGCTTATACTATCCCTGTAAATACAGCCGGTAAGCTTTAAATATAGCTGATAAGCTTTAAATACAGCTCATACGCTCATAAGCTCATAAGCCAGTAAGCAGTAAAGACAGCTGGTAAGCAGTAAAGCTGAAAAAATCATAATCGAATGATAATATATTTATAAAGGAAAAAAAATTATCTTGAATTAAATAAGCTGATTATCATAACAGCTCAACAGCTGTATTTATTGGAGGGAAGTTATAGTGAGCAATTATCGTATTATTCTGGCCGATGATCATGTTATGTTTCGCAAAGGCATCAAAAATATTCTTGAAAAAGCTGATACCTTGGAGGTCATCGGGGAGGCGGATGATGGATTAAAACTTCTTGAACTCTTAAAAAATGTTACTCCTGACATGGTGATAATGGATATCTCTATGCCAAACCTTCGTGGACTTGAAGCAACCAGAGAGATTAAGGTTATCTTGCCGGAAGTGAAGGTGTTGATCCTGACCATGCATAAAGATAAAGAATATGTTTATTCAGCTATTGCTGCCGGAGCTGAAGGATACCTGCTGAAAGAAGATGCTGATACAGAGCTTTTTGCCGCCATAGAAAAAATTCGACATAAGGAGCCTTATGTGTCGTCTCTGTTATCCGGGGAAATGACCCATAAATTAATCCATGACCGCCAAAAAGGAAAACTAACATCACTTGCTGATCCCTTGACCATACGTGAACGAGAAGTCTTAAAGCTTATTTCCGAGGGACAGTCGAATAAGGACATAGCTGATCTCTTATTTATCAGCATCCGCACAGTAGAGCATCACCGTGCCAATATCATGAAAAAGTTAAAAATAAAACAAACTGCCAGCTTAGTAAGATACGCCATCCGCAAAGGTTATATTTCCTAATCCCGGACAAGCCGGAACCAAAAAGTATCTATTTTTTTTTCACTTTATATTTCTCAACATAGCGCCTAAGTCAGGCCCCAGCAATTCTCACTTTGACATGATTTGGATCAAGGTAACAATTTATTTTAAGACATAGGTTTCATAATTAGATTTGCTGGTCATGCCCAATTTTCCTTCACATCCGCTTAATAGGTAGTTCTACCTATAGATAATTAGGTAGTTATGCTCATTTTTTTCTGACATTAGAGTTGATAATATATATATAGAAAATTTGTAATAAAAGTATAAGTAATGCTCTAAAAGAGGGAGCAAGGTGATCAAACATAACCATTTGGGAAAAATTTACAAATTTCCTAAGCTGATTTATCAAAAGGAGGTGGGGGTATATAAAATCAAATAAGTAAAAATTTTATTTAATTTTAAATAAGAAACTTAAAAATGGTAGCTAAGATTTGAAGGAAGGTTCAAATGTGTAAAAAATTAAAAAATATTCCATTATATTTAATCATTTTATTTTTTATAATGCTTTTCAGTCAAAAGGCAAACGCTCAGATTCTTTATTATCCCGCGAATGCATTTAGCACTATAGGCACACCAAGTACTCTTATTTCCCCCCCTGCGCCAACATTGCCCGGCATACTTCCCTATAACCTTTATTATCCCTTTGGCCAGCCTCCTGGAATACCTGTTTTCCCTCCTGCACCGATTAGTTCCCTCTCACTTACCGCACCTACTTTTAGTCCTCTTACCGTTTACAATACTACTTTCCCTACTACTATTGGAAGTATCTTCCCAACTAGTTATTTTTCTCCTATAGTTTCCGCTTCAGGTACTATTTTCTTTTATCCTTCTGCCAGTCTATATACTCCTATTATTTAAATTCATCTGATTCTTCTTTTGTTATTGACTTTAAACGATTACAATAGGCGAAAATCCCGAAGGAATCCTTCGGGATTTTTGAGCTTTGAAATTGCCTTAAGGAAGAAAAATAAAAAAGTCCTCCCCCGAACCATTGACGGGGGAGGACTGATGAGCACTCCACACAGGGGGCATCGCCAAAAAAAATTACTACCCAAGCTTTTATGGAATAGAGGTGATTATGATAGCCTAAAATTCCCCCACTTTAAGGGGTTGTGACAGTCTAAAATTCCCCCACCCCTGACTGAAGTTTTCAGTATTATAGTAGAGAAAAAGAAACATGAACTATGGTACTGGAGAC
>JAUWIR010000045.1 GCA_030605265.1 Pseudomonadota bacterium
CCAAACCACCGCCGTATAATCCCGCGCTACCGCCATATAGTCCCGAACCACCGCCGGATAAACCCGAGCTACCCACATATAGTCCCGAGCTACCGCCATAGATACCGCCCCCATAATATGAAGAAATGCCCATACTACCTAAACCATAATAGGAAAAAGCCTGCCCATAAACCATCAGAGAAACAGAAAATATAAATGCTGTTAATAAAAATTTTCTTCTCATTAAACCCTTCATTATTAACTACTCCTTTTTCATTTGCTAAAAACAATAATGATGATTGTTAAAATAAAGTAGGCCAAAATAATCTGCTGTTAAAAAGGCCTCCCATACCCCCGTAACCAGGCATACCTCCATTTTGGCTCCCTAAACCGGCCCAAATCGCACGGTTAACGGATGGATAGGCGCCACCAAATAAACTTGGTCTATTAAGTCCACCGTATAAAACGCCTAAACCTCCAAATTGACTATAGCCGCCATAAAGGCCTGATCCATATAAACCTCTTAAACCACCAGATAATCCACCAAAGTTACTAAAAGTGCTCATACTATTCCAAGGGGTTAGTCTATTATAAAAATCCATATTCCAAAAAGTATCTGTTGTATTAGTAATACTCGCGGGACCAAAAGAAAAGTTTGAATTGCCGGTTCCATAAAGATTCCTTAATCCTGAAAAAGTATTGGTGGGGAAAGAATAATAATTACCAAGATAATTGCCTAAATTCGCAGTTGTATTGGTAATATTTCCATAATATGCTACAGAATTTCCTTCATACAAACACACAAGAAAAAAAACAATAAGAATAAATAATCCTTTTTCTCTCAAAAACCGCATAATTTGATACTCCTCCCTTCTTCATAATTTTCAAAAAATTAGAATTTTCGATTTTTATTAATTTATCACTTGTGCCCCTTCACCTCCTTTAAAAATTTAATTACTTGCAAAAAATAAAATAATTGATAAAAAGATTTAATACTCCAAATTATATAAGTTACTCCAAGTGGATAATAAGATCATAAAAGATCAAAAGGTATTGGAATTTATACTGCAGGAGATACTTCTATAAAAAAGTAGAACTATCGAAACCAGCATATTTTTTGTCGTTAATAAATAAGGCATAATTTATGCCAAAATGGGACAAAAGAGGGTAAAAAAAATATGTGATTAATGTAAAATTATTATTACAAATAGTTAACTAATAGGTAAAAAAACCTAAGGTAGAGGAAAAAAACAAATTGGATAAGTCCTTCTATGAAAAAAATTTCACAATAGGAAAAAAAATTCATTAAATAAAAAAAGTAGGTGAGAAAAAAATAATCTCTCACCTACTAAAAATAAGCCATTAATCTAAAAAGGATCCTATTTTTTCTTTTATAAAATCAATAGGCACATTTCCTACAATTTGATCCATTTTTTGACCATTTTTAAAAATGATCAAAGTAGGTATACTCATTATTTTATATTCTGAAGCTGATTTTGAATTGCTATCAACATTAAGTTTAGCCACTTTTAATTTGCCCTCATATTCTTGAGCAATTTGCGTTACGGCTGACGCAATCGCCCGGCAAGGCATACACCACTCAGCCCAGAAATCAACTAATACTGGTAATTCCGCCTCTAAGACCTCCTTTTGAAAACTTTCATCGGTAAGCTGAATTTCCATGTTTGAGCCTCCCTTTTTAATGGGTTATCCCTCTGATTTAATAAGTATATTTTATATTTAGTATCTTTTTATGATCTATAGAGCATAGACCTTCTTTATTTATTCTTTCATTTAAAATTATACTGTATTGGGTTTATTTCATTAAACTTTACCTCCGATTCCCTAATAGAAAGCATCTTAACAATTTCTTGCTCTATAATAGTTGTATTTTAAATAAATTGCAAGACTTTATAAGGCAACTGAATTATTAAGGCGAATTAGTAATGAGATAATTGTTTCTGGTTGTTTTTTATAAATTTGATATTTTTTTATCCAAGATAATAAAATATTTGTCGGATATTTCTCATTAAATAATCTATTTCAACCACAAAATTAGGAATAAAATGAGCATCTCACTAATTAATCTATAAAAAATCAGGTATATACAATTAATTCATAATTGATTTGCTTTTTTTTCGTCAGTAGTGGTAAAATTATTATAATTCAAGGATTAATTATTAATTTAATAAACTATAACATTAGGTATGATTATCAACATTGATTATAACTAACCCGTAATATTAATCTATTAATAAATGAATACACCTTTAGAGGATTTATACAATGACAAATTCTAGCTTTTTGAGAGAAAAATTCTTTCCAACGTCGTTTTTAATTGGAGCTTTTTTTATTATTTCCTTTATGGTTTTTCCTAAAATAGTTTTTTCTTATTACGCACCCCAGCCTTTTTTCCCAGGATATCCAGCTTTATCATTTTATCCATGGAGGCAACCCATCGGAGTATCCGCTCCAAACATGAATTGGTCTTTTCCTTATCAGCAAATACGTTATCAGCAAACACCCTACAATTCAATAAACTTTGCCTCTTCTAATCGGAATGGGAATTGGTCTGCACAAAACAGTTTCTATCAGGGATTCTCAAATTGGTTCATGAATTATCCCAACCATTTATCTCAAAATATTACTTCCCCTTATTTAGGAAATCAATTCAATTCATGGCAAAATATCCTCGGAACTTTTTCTCCCTCTGGACCATATACTCCCGGGTTACAAAATCCTTTCAACCGTTCTGCAGCTCAAGCAACCGCAACTTCTCCACTCTCCCCTATGCGCCGTTTAGGGATTGACACTGGTCAAATATTGGTTAAACCACCTGTTTTTGATAATTATATACCGGGTATTCCAAGTTATGCGGCCGGGCAAGTTATAGTCACTTTTTTACCGGGGACACCCATTCCGGAGATGAGTCGGGTATATAATGTGCATCAATGCAGAGAACTATATACAAGCCCCTATGCAGGATTTAAAATAGTATCTATTCCTACTTTTCTTACTGTCTACGAGGCTGCCAAGAGATTGTCTCTTGAGCCCTTTGTACTTTATGCTTGTCCAAACTATTACCGCCATGCTCATCAAATCCCTCTCATACCTAATGATAAATACTATGCATTGCAATGGCACTTACCACGATTAAATGCTCAATATGCCTGGAACATCAATACAGGCGCCGGAGCGGTAGTAGCCTTATTAGACTCGGGAGTGTCCTATCGAGACGCACTTCCCTATGCCTTGGCCCCAGACCTTGCAAACACCCTTATCATCCCCGGGCCGGATTTTGTTAATGGTGATGCATTCCCGGATGATGATCTTAGTCATGGAACGCATATGGCCGGATGTATTGCCCAAAGCACTAATAATCTGATAGGTACTGCCGGCGTGGCCTATAATGCAACAATTCTGGCTGTTAAGGTAATGGATGATAACAGGCAAACTCTAATCAGTGCAGAGGCAGAGGCAATTATTCAGGTTGCCAATCAAGGCATTAAGATTATTAATATGAGTCTTGGTGGAGCCGGCACAAATGCAACTGAGCAGGATGCCGTTACCTATGCTTATACAAATGGCGTCACTATAATCTGTTCAGCCGGTAATGTAGGTTCCAATATTCCCGAATACCCGGCATCTTATACAGAGTGTCTATCAATTAGCGCTATGCGCGTAGATTACCAACTTCCTTCTTATTCAAACTATGGACAGTATATAGATTTTTGTGCTCCGGGAGGAGATAATAGTGTCGATCAAAATGGAGACGGTTATGTGGATGGCATCCTCCAACAAACTCACAATGGTGTTAATTATTCTACCTTCTACTATTATTTTTCGCAAGGGACCTCTCCGGCAACTGCTTTAGTATCAGGGGTAGTTGCGATGATTCACTCAAAAAGCACGGTACCTCTAGGTCCTGCTGAAACGAAAAATATATTAATTAATAGCTCTACAGATGATATCAGATGGAACCCAATCAGCGGGATACCCGGATGGGATCAATATTATGGTTATGGTTTGATAAACGCCTATCAGGCCCTTATCCTAACTCCATAGCCATAGTCGCCATAAAGTCCTAACGCAACCTTCTCCTATCATTTGAAGGAGAAAAATCAGACTCTATTTCATAAGGTTCTATTTCACGAGGCACAATTTCAGAAGGCACAATTTCACTAGGCTCTATTCTACGGGGCTGATGATATATTCTCGTATCTTCTTTTTGAGAAAAAACTTGAAAAAAGGAAAAATCAAAAAAATAGGTAAAGTTCGCTCCTATCTTAGAACCTTCAACTTTTTCTCCAAATTCCGTAAAAGGACCTCCTTTATAGGATGTTGCTTCCAGCTGTAATTTCCAATTCGGTTTCGATTGATACTGAAGCTTCGCAAAAGTAGCATAGCTCTTGTCTTGCCGGTTTAAAATGCCTGTTATTGAGAGTGTAATATTTTTAATTCCCAAGGGTTTTTTCTTTATAATTTTCCCACAGACATACTCCTGCATTAAGACCGGTTTCTGATAATAGGACTCTGTATAAAAGAGGACATCTTTCGTTTCCCGGTTTGGGTCATTCAGATATTCAAAGTAATTATATAGCTCTTCCTGAGTATATCCTGATTTATCTCGTAAATATTCTACAAAAAAATCAACCTCTCCCATTTTATAGTGGAGTCCCACTAAAGAGCCAAAAGAAATGTAAGTAGTACTGAAAGGTTTAAAATCTCCTAATTGATTTTGATCTAGAAAAAATTTTTCATACTCCGGAATCACCCAAAAATCCCCATAAACTTTCAGATCCTCGTTTATATCACGAGATAAAGCCATACCATATCGGTCGGGTCTACTTTGGCCCTTTAAAAAACAGAAATCAATTTCCGTGTTCCAAAAAAGGAAAGATAATTTACCTGCTAAATTCCAGGATTTTGTCTGACCATAATTTTTATTTATTTTGTCTTGTACTGGAAAGAGCATTGGAGTAAAGGTTATTTGTTGAAGAGGATCAGGACCTGGTTGAAACTGCTTTGAATATTGTGCGCCTAAAAATATTATCCCCTCTTGAGGTAATTCTTCATTTAAAGGATCTTTCGGTGAAGTTAAAAAGCCCAAGGGGTTCCAGGAATGTGATTTCCCCCATAAAATAATTTTCTTCCCTGCCTCCCACTTTAATTCAGAGCTATAAGGTATAGTAAGGCAGGCTTCATCAAATGTATTTTTTTTTTCCCATTCTGTATTTTTTTTTGATAAAAAACTTCTAAATTTCCAAAAAATATGATATCTACCTTCATGCTCTCCCCAAAGCTCAAGCTTAATATCATCGGAAGTAATGCTTTCTTCCGGTTCCTGTGGATAATAAGTCGAATATAAAGCTGCTTGTTCATTCAACTCATAATAATAATGACCAATCTTTATATTACCATTTAAATCAAAAACTTTCTCCATATCATTCTTCATTTTATTCTTTGAAGGGAGACGAAAATAAATATCTTGCGCACGCACTTCTATTCCCATTTGATAGTATGCCAAAATCAAAAAGAAAAATAACAAAAAGAGGGAAAATTTAGATTTTTTTCTCCTCATGAAAGGACATCCTTACTAATTTTTCTAAAAAGGATAAAGATTTTTTCTTGTACAAGTTAAGAGAGAATAATAAAAGGTTGCTATTATTATTTTCGGTCAAGTAACTTGCACACTTCTGGTATAATAACCATTAAATTATCTATTTGACACATTCATAAATGACACCTTCGTAAAAAATAAAACCATATTAAGGTAATCTACATTTGGATCATTGTCAGTTTCATGTTTTTAAGGTAGAATTCGTCTAATCTTGTTTTTTAAAAAAATTTTAAAGATCAATAAAGATTAATCTCTATGATGGGATTTATTTCAAAAATTAGCCTTATTTTTCTTGTTATTATTTTAATAATCTTTGTCCTTATTATTCTTCGATATCTTTTTAAAGCTCTGAAAGAAGAATTTCAAAAAAACCGTATTCTTACCCTTTACTATCAGAGATCTACATCAAGACTCACCAAAGGGATAGATAATTCTTCGGGGAGGATTCTTTTAGATCATAATTTACGCTTTGAAGAACAAATAAATTATCTTTTTTCTAAAGGATACCAAACCATCGCTGCTTTGAGCATTCCGTCAAAAAAATCATTACCCTCAAAACCACTTTTACTCTTTCTTGATAATGGATATCGAAGTCACTACCTTTATTCCTGTCCTGTAATAAAAAAGTACGGGTTCACCGCTACCATATTTATTACTCCTGATCCATTATCTGAAGTATTTACAAAGATACGTGGTCTTGATTTACCACTTACTCCCCGACAAATAAAGGAATTACACCAAAATAACTTCTGCATAGGCTCTCATGGAATGACCTTGCGTCCATTCTCAAAAATTACCTCGGAAGAATTGCGTTCAGAACTCAAAAATTCGAAAAAATTATTAAAAACTATTATTAATGAAAAAATAGACTGTTTCACTTTACCGTCTGAACATTTTCTAGATAGAAGAATACAGCTTATGGCTAAGGAAGAAGGATATAAGCTTATTGCAGGTAATAGAATCGGGACTAACACCCCTACCTGTGATCCACTAAATTTAAGGAAAATTGTCATAAATAAGGATATGGATTTACAGGAATTTAAAAAATTAATTAAACCTCATCGTATTTTTCAAAAAAGGATCTTTTATGACCTAAAAAACCTTCCTTTTATTATGGGAGACTTGTTAAACAATCACAGAATATCAAGGCCTTTTTCATTCAGACTATTTAGAATTAAAAAAAAATGCTCTCAAAATGAGAGCACTTTTCATGAAACTATAGAGGATAAGAGTGAAAAATAATTGTGTTCGAAATAACTTAAATCGCAGTCCCTACCGGAACTGTTGGTAATGGTGGAATTGTTGGTAATGGTGAAGATAAAAAACTTAAAGGCATTACTGTAGAAAAACTAATTGTTGATGGAAGATCAGGCATTACGAATCCTGGATTGAAACTTGGGAAACTCATAAAAGTTGAGGTTGGTAGAGTTGGCATCACAGAAGGAATTGAAGGCATATAAGTAGGCCATGCAGGAGCTGGAAAGCCATAAGGATTAAGCATAATACCTGACGGCAGAGTTGGAGTCGAAAAAGTCATTAAAGAAGAAAACGGTATTGAAGGGACCCCAAAAATAGAAGAACCTGTCCCAAAAGTAGGGAAACTGCTCCCAAAAGTAGGGAAACTGCTCCCAAAAGTAGGGAAACTACTCCCGAAAGTAGGGAAACTGCTCCCAAAAGTAGGAAAAGCGAGTGAAGACATAAAAGCAGCCGGATATGCAGTCCCCAATGAAATAGTAGGCGGCATTGCAAAGGTAGGCGGCATGAAAGAAGGGGTCCAACTGGTCCCAACAAAGGTTGGCATTATGGTCGTTGGATTCACTGGAGTAAACGCCGTAGGTGTTGGCCATGCGGGTGCCGGCGGCATAGGTACCTGTGCTTGTACACTTGTAAATGCCACGACAATCAAACTAACTAAAAAAACAAGACATACTTTATATTTTTTCATTCTGTTCCCTCCCTAACCTTAAAATATTATTAGTTTTTCTACTCTTTTCCTCTATTGTGTATCTTTCCTGGTTCTTTTCCAGGTTCCTTTGCTAGTAATTTTCACCTCCCTTAATTCTTCCGGCAACTAATGTAAATCGAAAAAATAAATTTTTCCCAATTATCAATGTAAAAAAATTTGCTGGGGTTTGGTTTGATGGAAGCTAAGATCTTTTTAGATAATAATCTAATACTAAGCTATTCCTCTTAAAAAATCATTTAGATATAGCTATTTCTTCTTTTTATTTTTTTTTATTATACTTCTTTTTAGAAACAAAACACAAGTACTAATATCTGATCATTGCAAAATAAATAAAAATATATATATAAATAAATTAACCTTTAAATAACAAATTCATCATACTAAGAAAAAATCTTAAGGCATTTCCTTATGAAATTTATTTTTAAATATAAAATTTACCAGAAAAGATGTAACCGTTCAGTCCCCCTGCCTTAAGCCTTACCTTTTTAGCTCCCTCTCCCTGCTGGGGAGAGGGTTGGGGTGAGGGGTCTGAATGATTACGAAAAAATTATCCTTCCTTTTTGGTAATTTGATCAGAGAAAAAATCCTTTATGGATATTTCCAGGGGTAACCGTACTTTACCACAATTTTTCTTTTCATAGAGTAAATACCCAAATTGAAGAATATGATTAAAAAGACGAGAGGTGAGTTCAACATCTGTCCGACAATACTGTTCTATTTCTTTTATTTTTCCTTCTTTCCACCACTGGATGGCCAAAAGTCCGTTTGCACTCTTATTTTCACCAAAGGTAGCCGAAGCTAAGGTATCTAAAGAAAGTCGAAATCCATGGTTGCAGTAGATCTGCTCTAAAATATCAAAACTTCTGATGTTGCTGAGGTCCTTTCCAGTATAAACCTGCAAGACAGTATAATCAAAACGCTTCTGATTAAAGCCGATCACTAATTCTGCTTCCCATAAGCGTTGTAATAGATCCAAAACAGTATCTTCATAATAAGTGATAAACTTATTGTTAAGCCGCTCATAAACAACCCCCAGAGAAATTCTCATCAGATGAGCATTATGCCACCCCCCTACCTCTTGAGCTGATAGTTGAGTTTCAAGATCAAAAATGACCACATCTTTTTTTTCCACAAGCGGCAACTGACTATGATAATTATCTTCTTTGTTATTGAGCAAATGGGCCCCCGATCTTTTATCTACTACCCTGGTTGTTGCTTCTACATGGTGGTCATTTACTGTTTTTATTACCTCTTTTTCTCCATTCAGGTATTGAAGAAGATTGATGCACCCTAATTTATCAAGTGGTACATTTCCGTGGCCACATTTTGGTGAATGAATACAAGAAGGGCATCCATCTTCACACAGACACTTTTCCACTAAAGAAAAAACTTTCTTCAATAATTTTTCCAATACTTCATAAGCTTTTGCTGCTAAACCAACTCCACCCTGGTGGGCATCATACAGAAATATTGCTGAACTACCTAATTGATAGTGCGAGGTAAGACTTATTCCAGCTACATCATTCCGATCACAGAGAGCAAAAAGAGGGAGGAGGGCCAAACTTGCATGCTCTAAGGCATGAAGAGACCCCATGAGATGATTTTTATCATTAATAAGGCTGGAAATTACGGCATGAGAAGGCTCTATCCAAAGCCCCACTGTCTCGTATATTACCGGAGGCATTTCTAAAACATAGTCACGAATTTTTTCCCGGCTAAAGGTATGGCGTTTTGCATAGCCGGTTACTCGCGCGGTGACTTCAATTCTGCCTAAGGTAACTTGATACTCTTTATTTTTTCGAGTATCAAAAATTTCCAGGATCTTTGTTTCTTTTGTTGTTTGGGCCACTGTATAATAACTCACTTCCCCTTTACTGACCCAAATTTCACCTGCCCCCAAATCAAGACGGTTGACCACAAAAGTTTGTCCTCCGTGCAGGTATACAGCTCCCGGATGACCTTCAGTAAAAGCTTGAAGGCCTGTAACATGCCCAATGGTGCGACCTTTTCCCTCCTCCAAGATAGTATATACTAAGCCCGTCCCCCGAATATTCACCTTTCTCTGAGGTTGTTTTTCATTGCTAAACCAGACCATGCCCCCTCCTGCTTGAACCAAATCTCCGCTTTTGGTGAGTTCATGAATTATCTTTTGATATGTATCTACAGGATATACATGATCGTCATTCCTGAGAGGGACTTCCTGTGCGGCACATATTAAATGATTTTTCAAAAGGTGCGGGTTCGCCTCATCCACAACACCGGATTCAGCTTCTCTTTGAAAAAAATCTTCAGGGTGTCGCATAAAATATTGATCTAAAGCATCAGGCTGGGCAATGAGAAAAATGGCTGAATCATCTTGTCCGCGCCCAACGCGGCCCGCTCTTTGCCAGGTTGCCGTGATGGTCCCGGGATAGCCGACAAGAATACAAACATCCAAGCCCCCAATATCTATGCCCATTTCAAGGGCGCTAGTTGAAATGACTCCCTTTATTTGCCCTGATTGCAGTTTACTTTCAATTTCTCTTCGCTCTGTTGGAAGATATCCTGCTCGATAGGCGCTAATCTTTTCTCTTAACTTTGGGTTGGATTGCAGTGTCCATTGATGGATTAATTCAGTAATTTTTCGAGCTTTGGTAAAAACAATAACCTTCTGATCTAACTTCATTGCTTCTATAAAAAGATTGGTTGCCGTAGTATAAAGACTTTTACTGGAGGGATTGACAAAAAAAATGTGGCGTGAAGATATTGGAGCGCCATTTTCTTTTATCAGATCAAAAGGTAAGCCCGTCAGTTGCTCTGCTAAAAAGCGGGGATTACCAATAGTAGCCGAAGTAGTTAAAAATTGAGGTTCGCTTTGATAAAATAAGGCAACCCTTCTCAAACGACGCAATATCTGCAAAACATGACTTCCAAAAATTCCTTTATAGTAATGAAGCTCATCAATAACAATAAAGCGTAAATTTCGGAAAAAAGTCTCCCATTTTGTATGGAAAGGAAGAATACCAAAATGCAGCATATCAGGATTAGTCAGCAAAAAATGTGGGGGATTTTTCCGGATTTTAGCCCTAAAGTGGGAGGTAGTATCACCATCATAGATAGCAGAGGTAAACTTGGAAATTTCTGTATTTTTTCCAAAATCCTTAAGACGTTTTAATTGATCCTGCGCTAAGGCTTTTAATGGAAATAAAAGAAGAGCGCGAGTTTGAGGTTCTAAAAGCATTCTTTCAATAATCGGCAAAAAGTAAACGAGAGTTTTTCCACTTGCTGTTGGTGTTACTGTAACCACATTATTCCCTTGACGGGCGGAAAGGATCGCCCGGGCCTGATGTAAATAAAGATTAGCAATTCTCTTGTCTGCCAATGCTTTCGGAATAGGCTCGGCAAGAGGCGGTTCAACTTTTTCATAACGAGCACGGTTACTTACTAAAACCTTATGGTGGATGATATCCTTGGCAAATCGACAGTCATTGGTAATCCTGGAGAGAAAATTATCTAGCTTCAAAGAATGAAATTCCTAAAAAAAATGACCACCAAAAAAATGGTGGCCATAATGAAGAGAATAAAAAACAAAATATGATATTTACAAACACAATTATAATAACAGATAAAAATATTAATATCAAACAAAATTTTTCCATATTACCATATATTTATTTATTAACAAATAACTACCGGTTCTGTCCAAAGAGCGCGTAATTCTCTTGGTAAAAGAGATTCCACATCTTCAATCTCGCATCCTTCATAATATAGCCCTCGAATAAGCATGGGCATTTGTGCGGCAAATTGCACGGCTTCTTCAAAAATAAGCCGATCCCGAAGAGCATGAAGTGTGGCTCGCAAAGCAAGATAGGCTTTGTGTTTGTTTTCCCAACCCAATGCCTCCATTATTTCTTTGAGCCAAATGTTTGTCTTTTGAACTGTTGTATCGAATACATCTAAACCAGTCATACTCATATCACCACCCCCTTTTTTTAATTATAAATCTTAGTAACCTTTGTTTCAAGAAAGATAGCAAAGAGAGCAGCAATTCTCATTTGGCGGGGTTTGGATTAAAGCAATAATTTTTCAACGCAGAGGCCGCAGAGGGAACATTAGAAAAACTCTGCGTTTTCTTGGTGGTAAACTTATAAAGGTAACTTAATTAAATTATGTTTTTTAATACTTAGGTTTCAAAATTAGACTTGCTGCAAAGAGAGGAAAAAGATATTGGCGGGAATGTGTGGGAATCGAACCCACCGCAGATCTTATTAGAACCTGCCGCTGGATTTGAAGTCCATGGGAGCCACCAGAGCCCCATCCATTCCCTCAGGTAACAAAATTTCATTGATTAGCAGCTTCTATAATGCCTAAAGGATATATAACTGAAGGATGATTGTCAATCCCTCTTGTTCCTTTGAGTCCCCCAAAAAATAATTTCTTACCACACCAGGGGCAAAATTTCCAACTCCCTTTTGCTTTTCTATTACAATTTAGACACATTATCGAGGGTATTAAAGATTCAAGAGGTAGGTCCCATTCAAAAACTTGATCTTTGGCTTCAGGAATGCCTTGAAGATGTATAGCAAATTTTCCAACTTGAGTGGCTGAAAAACTTTTCTTTCCCTGGTTATCTTTACTGGAAAAAAAGAAAAAATTCATATTATCCCCCATCCTTCCCAACATATTCGAGAATATGGGTTTAATCATTATTATTGCATTTCTTACTCCGGCTGAAATATTCTCGTCATCCATTGGTTTTACCAATTCTCCTGCTTTATCTTTTAAGTAAAGATGCTGTCGAATAATTGATTCCGAGGTAAAAGAAGGCAGACCCGAAGAAGTTATTCTGCCATGAATTACAATAAACGAGGAATAGGGCTCAAATAATTCCAATACCTCACGGATACGGACTTCGGGAACACCAGCCCTTTTCAAGGTTAGCTGCCACCACTCATTTGGTATCCATTGAACTATAGCTATTATTCCGGGATCACCGGACATTTTTTGGCATTCATTCATAAAGGCAATAAGATCATAATCTTCTTCTGCCCGGCCAATTTTTATTGATGATTTATTAAACAAAACAACAAAAACGACCATAAAACTTATCATCCATGGCCATAATTTCCTTTTCATTCTAATACTCCTTCGTATATATTCTGTAAAAAAATTCCGAAAAAAACCCATACTTTAAAAGTCTATCGGGATTTTTACGGCCTTAAGCTCTTCGCCAATCCATAATTGGCGACCTTATAATTTTTTCCTCCAAGGTAGTCGGCTATGTGGAGCTTTTGCCTTAGTTTTATAAACACCTATGCATTAATCCCTTAATCAGAATTATTAATCAGGTTTAGATTTATCAGGGAAGGCCTATCGTATTGTATGTACTATAGGTATTATAAAAAACGAGATAAAATTCTACATGAAAGAAACCACTTGAATTAAACAGATACTTAGAAAAATATTGAACAATATTACTATCATATTTGACAAATACTGAAACAAAGATGTATTATTAAAGATAAATGATAAAATTGGACCACGAAAAGTAGTTTACACTTATGACTTTTTAATTTTTTATCTACCATGAAGGGCATGAAGGAAAAGAAGGAATAAAAAAATCTGCATGCTCTTCATGTCCTTCATGGTGAAATAAAAAAGTGTAAACTGAGAAATGAAGGATGCCATAAAATTGATAGTAAATTTCTATTTTCAAAGTTTTCCAGTAGTACTTAAAAAAATAAAAATAGTATGAATTA
Organism: Pseudomonadota bacterium; assembly: GCA_030605265.1. Lineage (GTDB taxonomy): Bacteria > SZUA-182 > SZUA-182 > DTGQ01 > DTGQ01 > JAUWIR01. Next base: position 13,304 of record JAUWIR010000045.1, read on the forward strand.
ATAAAAGTTTAGAAAACAACGGTTTCAAGGAGGCCCAAAATGAAAAGATTTTTTTCTCAACTCATAATCATTAGCTTTTGCTTTTTTATCTTCAGTGTGTTCACTAGTGACCTGAGGGCAGAGGATCTTAATCTGCAAACCTTTTCTACCCTTTATGAGCAGTCCTTTGAGGAAATTTCA
>JAUWIR010000455.1 GCA_030605265.1 Pseudomonadota bacterium
CCGATTTATCATATGACCCTGAAGAAAATTGTAAATGGATTGGGAAAGAGGCGCCTGAACGGCTACATAGATAAGTATGGTGTCCCCGGAATTATGTCCTAGATAAGTATGGTGTCCCCGGAATTATGTCCCCCCGGAATTATGTCCCCCAATATCACCTCACCTGTGATCTCAGCTATCTTCTGATCATGAAGATAACTTGACAGGATCTGCACATCACGAAGATTGCTCTTAATACCTGAGGGCTGATGGCGGGTCTTTTTGCGTATTTTTATCCAATCATCAATATTGGCATCAAAATCATCAACACTGATACTTGCTTTCATAAATTCTCCTTTCTTTTACCCTTGGTGGTTGGCCGTATGCTCTTGTAACATCCTTCTTGCGGCATCAAGGGTAATATGAATATAAATCGTGGTTTCGGTGGCCTCATCATGGCCCATCATTTCCTTAATATCATCAATACTAACGCCGGACTCATACATATGAGTGGCAAAGGTATGGCGAAAAGTGAGGGGATTAACCTGTTTGGTAATCCCCACATTTTTGGCATGAAGCCGGATCATATCAACTAATTGTTTGCAACTTAACCGGGCCCACTTTTTTTTACTGGCGCCATTCATAGTGAAGGCAAAAAATACAGGTGACTGTCCTTCACCGCCAAGTCTTTTGTGGTATTTTCGAAGGTCCTCCCAGAGGCGATCATTTAAAAACAAAAACCGTTGTTTTCCACCTTTACCCGATCGTACCAAGAGTGTGCCCTCATCAAGGTTAATGTCTCGCCAATCAAGGGCGCATACCTCACTTGTGCGAAGCCCTGTTGACCACATAAGGGCTAGCAGAATGTAGTTTCGAAACCCTATGTCAGTATTAGTGTCAAAGGCATCAAGAAGCTGAAAACACTCTTTTGACGTCAGATATTCTTTTTCTGCCGGAGGGCGGCAAATAAGATCAGGCAAGCTTTCGGCAGGATTTCTGTGCATCTTGCCAAATTGGAAAAGGTATTCATAAAGGGTCCTCAGAACACCTAACCCCTTCGCTATAGTGGCATCTTGCACCCCCGCACAGTTTTGCCGATAATCAATCCATGAAAGAAGATTATCCTCTGTGACCCTGCATAACTCAAGATTATGCTCACCTAAATATTTTAGCCACTGCAAACAGGCACTCTTATGATTTCTGACAGTATTTGGCCTGAAATTGCGCACCTTCTCAAGATACCTAACATGTTCTTCTATCAGGTCCTTCTCACTCATGAGGCACCCCCTTTTTTCTGGTAAGGATGTAAATTCATCAACCCCTTGAAGTGGCTGGGACACAAGTGCAAATATACACGAGTGGTTGCCAACTTACTGTGGCCAAGAAGCGCTTTAGTGATGAGCGATCCATGTTTATCTACTGAATGGGTGGCAAAGGTGTGGCGAAGATGTCGGCAGGTCAAAGCAAATGAAAGCTCTGCTTCATAGCCTACTTTCTTGACCATCCGCTGAACATAGCTTTCTGATAAAGGGGAACCCTTCTTATTGATAAATACAGCAGGTGAATTATCCTCTCGACTTGCCAGGTGTGTAGCAAGAATTTTTGTCATTTGATCACTTAAGGGGTTCTTTTTTAACCAATCCCCTTTTACCCTGAGATCAACTCGCTTCTTAGTAAGATATACTTTGTCTCGATTTAAGGTTACAATTTCATTGGTTCGCAAGCCCACTGAGGCCACAAGAGAAAGGATGGTGAAATCCTGAAAAGATCTTGTAGTGGCACATTTTGTAAGTAGTTGCCGAAGTTGCCCGGCAGATAAGTATTCCGGAAGATGAGCCCGCTTTGGTATTTTAGGATGCCGTAAATATCGGGCAGGATTTTCTGGAACTATTTGTATCAGGGAAAGATATGCTCCAAATTTCCGGATAGCCCACACAACTGCCTTTACCAAAGGGAAATTTCCTCTCTCCCAGCACCCTTCAACGTAATCCTTTAATAACTGAGGACTCAAATCATGTGGTGTATAAAATCCTTTGCTTTGAGAATATTCCACAAATTCTGTTAAATACCGCTTTAATTCTTTGAGTGTCTTTTCAGCCAGCCCCCTTTTACCTTCAAACCCAATACAATCATCTACCAGTTGGCTAATCTTAGGTTTTTTATCTAATGCTTTTGTATCTAAATCTGTAAGCATATTTCGCGCCCCCTGTTCCAAGTTGACAATTATAAAAAAAATGAATATTATTTAGTTAATTAAAATTTTGGATTCAGCAGATTATACATTCTAACCTAACCGCGCGAAACATACATTAGCTTTCATATAAAGGACATGGATAATAATGATATTTAAAGGTAAAGATAAAGTTAGAAAAGAACTATTTGAAGGCATCCCAAATGATTTTGTAGATCCAATCACAAGGCTCCCTCCTGCAAGTGAAACTCAATTGAGTGCATTGCTTTGTTTGTTCCATCTTTGGGGTAAAATCAATTGGAGTAAAATAAAACTGTATTCGTTGGATAACACATTTTCAGGACAAACAGCTGATCATTTAATTACAGACTCAAAAACATTATGTTGTGAATATCCATTATTTGCTTCCACAAAAGAGCAAATTAGTATTTGGGGGCAAATGGCAGCGGATATTTTATATTACTCACGGGAAGAAGATAGGGTAGTTTTAATTGAAAATAAAATTGGTAGCAATTTTACAAGTGGGGGTGATGATTTAGACTATGGCCAACTGGCAAGACAAATTGAATATTTGATCCAAAATTCTGCTAAAGATAAAAACATATTGCTATTAAGTTCAAAGCAATTCTTTGATAAAGGTTGGTATTTAACAGAATTATCAAATACACTAAGGTATAAAAATGCAAAAGAGATTGTGGGAGGTTATCTGGTTTATTGGGAGGAAATATTTTCATCCTTTTCAACCGCTTAATTAATGAGCGTTTAGAGAGCTAACAATCACTCACCCTTGGCTGGCGATAAAATCCGTCAGCAGGTCAGTGACCGTTAGCTTAGGAAAGATTATTATATGAACATACTAATTGCCGAAGATAATACTTTTACTCAAATGCTAATTAGAAGACTAATGGAAATATGGGGATTCAAATTTGATATAGCTTCAAACGGTAAGGAGGCTGTTGAGCTTGCCGAATTGAATGAGGGCGAATATGATCTTTGTCTTATGGACACTGACATGCCAATAATGGATGGACTTGAAGCCATAAAAATGCTTCGGAGAAATATAAAATATTTTCCAATATTATCTCTTTCAGGAGATTATACAAACGAAAAGAAATGCTTTGAATCAGGAGCAGATGAGTTTTTGGCGAAGCCCTATTTCCCTGATGAACTTTATAAGAAAATAAAAGAATGGAATGGGATCAACATTATACAATTACAAGTTAATGAAGATTTTTTTAAAATAGAAAGGGAAATGCCAATGGGGCCAAAACAAGCGTCAGTTTTAAAAGAGCTAAAAGAGAAAGGATTATCACTAATTAGTATTTTTGGCACTGCCACGGAAGCAAGCTTTATCGTCAATGAATTAATACCAGATTACATTGAAAAGGAATTTGCCGAAAACCAAAAGCATTCAGTAAAATTTTTAGATCATAACCCAGAAAGTAAAGGATTGTGTCGTTTATTTGCAAAAACTTCAATGGTGGTCAAGACCTTCATGTTGGATGAGGATTTTGAATATAAAAATAAACAGGAAACAACTGAATTAAAGAAGATAATAATTACAAATGATAAACACAGTGCATAGACTTGGTTCTAACAAAATTGATTTAGGTAATGGACAGCACACTTACGCTATCGGGCTCTAGCCTGAAAGGACATGTCTAGTAACCATATGATTCAGTGAAATTATGCTTATCGGCTAATAAGGTGGTAACACATATTTTATTCCAGCAGGCACTAGTCATTATGTAAAAATAAATTATATTATAAAATGTACATAAAAAAAGCTAACAAGGCACTGTTATGTAGCGAGTTTAATTATGTGGTGGGTTTTTGATGCTTTGCAAAAAGCATTATGTTTTATTATTATTATTCCTATTATTTAGTAACGCTATTATTAATTAAAAAGAAATAATAGTAGCCGTACTTGTGGATTTGTGGGTAAGTGGTGATTATGATAGCCTAAAATTCCCCCACTTTAAGGGGTTGTGACAGTCTAAAATTCCCCCACCCCTGACTGAAGTTTTCAGTATTATAGTAGAGAAAAAGAAACATGAACTATGGTACTGGAGAC
>JAUWIR010000359.1 GCA_030605265.1 Pseudomonadota bacterium
AAGAAGGGAAAAAGCGTCCGATCTCCATACCAACCTTCGAGGACAAGGTAGTCCAAAGGGCGGTTGTAATGATATTGCAAGAGATCTATGACGTAGATTTCTATGATTTCTCCTATGCGTTCCGCAAGGGTTTCAGTCAGCATCAGGCAATACAGGAGCTACGTGAGAAGTGTATGTTGTTGAATATTGGATGGGTACTGAGCGCGGATGTAACAGGACTATTCGATAATATCGATAGGAAAATCTTGAGAGAGGTTATACAGCAGCGAGTGAACGACGGAGGGATAATACGGCTGATAGGCAAGTGGTTAAATGCCGGTGTAATGGAGCAAGGGGACATCACCTACCCTGAGAAGGGAACCCCACAGGGGTCAGTGATCTCGCCTCTCCTCAGTAACATTTATCTTCATCATGTACTGGATGATTGGTTTGTAAAAGTGGTCAAGCCAAAGTGCAAGGGAAAGTGTTTCTTAATCAGATTTGCGGATGACTTTTTAATATGCTGCGAATTAGAATCTGATGCACGGTGGATTATGGCTGCACTGACAAAACAGTTTGAGAGGAATGGATTAAGCCTCCACCCGGAAAAGACGGAGATAATAGCATTTAGAAAGCCGGCAATGAACAGCAGAATTAAATCAGAGAGTGGTACATTTGATTTCCTGGGATTCACCTTTTACTGGTCGAAATCACGTCGAGGTTACTGGATGATAAAGAAGAAAACAGCAGGAAAGCGTCTTTGTCGATTTACGAAAGCTCTGTGGAAATGGTGTAGGAAAAACCGGCACAAACGGATTGTAGAGCAGTACAAAACGCTGTGTGCAAAATTGAGAGGATACTATCAGTACTATGGTGTCCGCTGTAATTATAAGGCACTTGAGATAGTGTTCGAGTATGCACAGAAAGCCTGGCGTTACTGGTTGAGTCGGCGTAGTCACAAAGGTGCGATTAGCTGGGAGAAGTTTGGAAAGATTAAAGCGAGCTTCCCGTTTCCTAAGCCAAGAATAGTCCATAATATCTAATCCAGCTTGTAGGGCAGCAAAGTTGTGCGCCAAATCTGTCCCCTTTTTTTGTTGTCCTTTTTTGCTTTTTTCTCCTTCAATATTCCTTCTTTAATTTTAATAATTTTAATAAGTGATTATATGGCTTCTTTTGTTTCTAAAGGAAAAATTCTCTAAGATTGAGTGTTTCCAGGCAGAAAACATGGGCGTTTGGTACTTTCGGCATAGCTCTAATCATAAAAATATTGGACTACTATATCATCAAATTGTACATTTCCATTTGATATAAATCCTATAGCTCCATCCCTTCTAAGTAGATTGGCTGAGTCTTTGTATTGAATAACTTCCCGCCCGTTTAGTGTAATTGTATAAATTTCTTTACTTATAGTTATTCCAATTGAATACCAAGTGTTGTTTTTAATATCAGTGTAATATTTATCTACATCCGGACCTCCTGGGTCCCATATCCCTTGTCCCAATACTACTGTTTTATCAATAGTATAAATGTAAACTCGTACATAAGAGCCATAAGAAGACATATTAAGCATAAGTTCTGAAAGCGAACCTTCCAAAATCCTTGTTCTGTACGATACTGAAAAACTTCCGGAGAACATCCTGTCAAGTTTTATTCTAGCCCAATTTTCTTTAGTGTTAGTGCCAATTCCATTTAAAACTCCATCCTTAATTTGCCAATCGCCCGATACTACTTGCCAATTATTATCAAGGGAGAGATTTTCAAAATGATCTTCAAATACTGGGGCTTTAGGAGTTTCATATACCTCAGTGGTATCAAGGCTCATAGTAATAGTACCCACATCATTACGTATTCCTGCTTTTAGGTCTATTCCGGATTTTTCTCCTCGATAAACTATCTCTCCTGTACAAAGTTTTCCCTCGATGACAAATTTGCGGTTTGTTCCTGCCGTTACTTGTATAGTTCCATGATGTGCATCATAATCGAAATCCTTCCCCGCTAATTTACTTCCAGATCCATTATAGACAGTCACTGTAACAGTACAAAGGTCTTCAGTTGATAAATATCTATAAGTCCTGGCTAAGGTGCTTGCTAATTGCGAACTTTCCGGTACACTTTCCCAGTCAAGATGAAAAACAACCGAAACATATTCTGTCTGATCATCCCAACTGGTTTCGTGGGCGCCATCCTCTGTACCTCCACAGGCAGCAAGGCAAAAGACCCCGCACAATATTAAAATCAAAATTTTATTTTTTAGAAACTCCATATCTAACCCCTTATATTCTATACATTTAATCAGGCAAATTTTGTATATTGTCTATATTTTTTAGAAGATAAATTGCATTTTTATGTATTCGCAATACCCCTTTGTAAAAAATGAAAAACTGGGAAAAAGAAGTCCTCAATTTCTCTTCTATATAGTAAAAGGGAACCAAGGGTAGGTCACCCGCATATATTATTTTATTGAAGTATAAAAACAAATTCTCCTTCACCATCCATATATCTTATTTGCGGTGTCTGCCGGTAACCGGATTCCTCAGTGACCCTCGGTACAAGGTAAGTGTGGAGCTCAGTGGAAGTGATGAGCCCATCCTGGTTCAGATCAGCCTCCCTTTCCTTTAATCCCTGAATTAAAAATTTGGTATACACGCTATGGCCCCAAAGGTCGCTTTCAACTACCTGCTCATCTGCCTTACCGGCTGTAAGTACCTGGCGGCCTATATTTTGGGTAATTTTAGCCATATTTTCACCTGCATCCTTAATCCCGCCAACATTTCGTAGTTGAAGGCCAACCAAACCGCTATAACAGGCATCAACAATAAAAAGGATATGCTTTGCAGGGATCAAATTGGAGATATCTCTGATCTCAGCCATAGATATGGCCGTAGAATGGACATTGTTGGCCTTGGCCTCAACCGGCATTAAATAGCCCATCTCTCCTCCTGTGGGAATTTTCCTGGTATATCCATGGCCGCTGAAAAATACCAAAACCCTGTCTTCCAGGCCTGTTTTCTTTGGAAAATCATCCCCTAAATAACGCAGGATATTTTCCCGCGTGGCCTCCTGATTAGTAAGGTAGGTGATACGATCTTCGGGAAAATTCATTTCCCGGATTAAAATGTCCTTTATCCCCTTGGCATCAGCCACGGCGTAATTGAGTTTGGGAACATTTTCATAATTATCTATGCCGACAACCAAGGCCCAACTATCCTTGTAAGGAGAAGCATCGGAAAAGATATTTTGTTTTTTGGCATAAATCACATCCTTGCTTTTGGTAATCCGACGGTAGCCATTAAAGGCTATGATTTCGACCTTATTTCTTCCCTCGTGCAAAAGAATTTTACGCTCAATGGTGATTAGCTTAGATCCCGGTTGAACAATGACATTAGAAACTTCACCATTAATTTTGACTTGGACATCTTTGAGGCCGACTTCATCTTCAACCCGGACGTTAAGACGAAGATACTTCTCGTGAACAGCCGGGGTGGTAGGAGAAAAGTAAGTGATAACCGGGTCGAGATCACCAAGGATTTTAAAATCTTTGCTAATCAAGTTCTTGCCGTCGAACTCAATCTTTACCCGCCAGTCCCCAAATAGATTAGCGGCCTTTTCCCCGAAAATACCTATCCTGTGCCAAAGAGCGGCAGACTGATATTGTTGATTCTCTGAACCAATGGAAAAATCTTTGGTATCATAATATAGATTTCCTTGCGGATCATACCATTTCCAGCGTAGAGTGTGTTTTTCCTTTAAGTCTTTGATTTTGAGCCACATTACAGCCTGCTTATCCTGAATGGAAAAAACCTGGGATTCATCATGTGGTTTTGACTCTTCACCTTCCACGATGCCCTTACAGGTAACGGCCTCAATCCAGCCAATGCCAGTTTGATGAGCGATGAGAGGGGAGACAGACTGACGTTGTCTGGCGCTTGAGCAGGAAAAAAGGAAGAGCAGAAACAAAGATAAAGATAAGTAAAGTGATAAATACTGCCTTAGGCAATTGTTTGCCTTTTTATTATGATTGTATACTATAGCCATGGTAAAACCTCCATAGATAATCCTTTTCTAAAAGATAAGGGGATATCAATTTTTATTTATTGCAGCCAATCCAGGGTTTCCTGCACTAATTGATTATCAGGGGCAATTTTGCGGGCAACTGCTAAGATTTCCTTGGACTTCCCCTTCTTTCCAACCTGAAAATAAGCCATGCTCAGATTCATCAGGTATTCTATATTTTCCGGGGCTAAGAGCGCTGCTTGTTCAATCTCCGGGATGGCTTGCTTTGGCTTATCCATATTGAGATAAGACACCCCCAGCCAAAAGTGAGGTTCAGGATCATTCTTTTGCTCGATTATGGCCGGCCGTAAATATTCTTGCGCTCGTAAATCATCGCCCTGGTTAATCAAATCAACGCCCTTAACAAAATTACTTGTTCTTTTCGTCTCTTTCCTACCGTTCATAACCTCGGCTACACCTTCATTTGCAGGGGCCTCAAGGTTTTCTTCCGTCGTCTTGTGCTCAGGACCTTTAGAACAAACTATGTCTCGCATAGTTTCAAGAATTTGGCCTTTCGTGCTTATTTGCCTGGCCTGCTCCATAGTGCTTTTTTTTACTTCCTCAAACATATTGACTGATTTTTTCCAAAAAATATCCCGGTAATGGTAGATGCCTGCCCCGGTTGCCCCAATAATCATTATTAGAAATATTACTTCTAATGGCTTTAACTCTTTTCTTTCGCCTATCTTCATAATCTTGAGCCCCTCTTACGCCTCCTATGGCTGGTGAACTGTTACATCCATAATTGGGAAAGGAATGGTTATGCCCTCTTGTTTGAACCTTTCCCAAATGGCAGTGTTGACAGCGTTTTCAACCTCCCATTTTTTTTCAAAATCTTCAATAGCATAAAGGGCCTGGTAAGTAATGGAAAAATCGCCATAGGTTTTGAGCCTGATTTCCGGTTCAGGCTTTTTCATCACTTCAGAAATGCCTGATAAAATATCTTTCAGCACAGCCTTTATCTTCTGAGGAGGGTCTTTGTAACTTACCCCAATTTCCAGACTGCAACGAACATACTTAGCATTATTGGAGGAAAAATTGATTATTCGGCCCTCTAAGACCTGCTTGATAGGATAGATAATCATTTCGCGCTTGATCCCTCGGAGTTTGAGATAATAAATGGATATTTCTATAACTTTTCCTATCTGGTCCTCAATTTGGACCCAGTCTAGGGTGTTAAATCTGTACTATTTTTTTGAATTTTTTTCATGCTAAATTTGTGTATATCCTTTTTGGCTCATTCATTATTAACATATGCTTGCTTTATCATATTTATCCAAAACGAAGACAT
>JAUWIR010000304.1 GCA_030605265.1 Pseudomonadota bacterium
AGCAACTGAATATGCCTGGGCTTTGGTAACCCGGATTCCCATTTCCGGAATTCACCCAACAGATCTTTGCACCGCCTGTGAAGCAGATCTCCCCGGATAAGAACATGAACTTTCACGACACAACCGCGCCATTTACCGTACCCGCTGGATCACTTGGCTTCGTTATCCTTGGCTAACTCACCGCAGGCTCGGCCTTCTATGACGTTTCTGTTCGTCGGCTCATCGTTTTGCTACAGGCTTCCTCCAGACATCCTCTCGCGATTTTGCCCTTGCCTTTCGCTAGTCGTTCGTATATCATTAGACATAATGATCATATAGTGATCCATCGACAGGGGACTTTCACCCCATTAGTCCATGCCCATGACGGGCGTACCAAGCGCATGCACTTGACCGGCGATAAAGCCCGCCGGCAAGTGACTGCGTGGTCCGTTAGGCTACTATAATCAAGAAAATATATGAATATTGAGGAATTTAAAAAATTATTTCCGATGGGGGATAACTTCAATGTAACTGGAGGCCCCACTCCCAATAAAAAAAGAATTGAAGCAGTTCAGCACCATTTGAAATTTACATTCCCACGTGATTATCTAGATTTTCTTAATTATTTTGGGAGTTTAAGCATAGAGGCATGCGAGAAAGTTTGGCCAAGACCAAAGGAATTACAAAGCGTTCCTTATTGGCAATACCAATATGGCATTGAAGTTATGGGACTCGCTAAAAATATTCCTGATCACTTAAATGTTGAAAAAATTTATTTGCATTTTCGGAAACAAACAAATCAAGAATTTAAAATCCTGCCGGTAATCAAACAGATAATGATTACTAAATATTATTATTGTATAGATGGAAATGGTACTGTTTATTATTGGTCATTCGAAGAACCTTGGATTATTAAAAGAGTCACAGATAATTTTTTTAAAAGACTATATCGGCTGATCAAAGAATTATGTGAAAACACAGAATATTTACTGCACAATTCTCATAAGCCATAATAATCTGGCCGTCAATATATTAAATAATAAAGTTTAAAAAATAATAGACTATTTAAAAATAATAAAACAAGCTTTTTACTTACACTTAATAAGCTGCTCAATTAGCTTCAACGCTAATGGTTAAGCGGCTGAATAAAGTAGAAATACAATCTAATTGATTTGCCTGAACAACATAATGTGATAAATTTTATATGTGTATATAGAATAAAGAAAGGGATGGGAATATAATAATGAAGGCAGTGGTACATTCTGATTATATAGAGCTAAGTAAACTCACTGGCATTAAAATTTTTTACAAAAATGATTTATATGAATTTGCAAAAGTAGTATTAAACATTATGGATGCATCAGACAGAATTAAAGGTAGCACCATATCAAAACCTACAATTCATGGATTAGCAAAATACTATTCTTTGATCTGTGGAGAAAAAATTAACTCAGATCAAATTGTTGAGATTGCAAAGCAATATGGACTAAATGGAAATGATGGAATTGATTTCGATAAGGATGACAAGAGAAGATATATGCTACCAAAGATTGGTTCCAAAAAGACTTAATATTTGCACTAATCATATTAATAAAATTACTGACGATAAAAGAATTTCAAATAAAAAAAGTAATTAAAGAAAATTATAAGCACAAAATTTAAATATACTCATGCCTAACAAGTGCATGTGGACGGGCGGATAAAGCGCCCGCCCGCCACTGATGCTGTCGAACCACGCAGTTAGTGATACAGTTAGGCGCAATTAGAAATGGCGTCAAAAAGTAAAAAGCATAAGAAAACTTATTTGCTTAAATTAATATCAAAAAGACTTGACTATTGCAAAACAAAAATTTAACTTAGCATAATTTGGCGGTATGTATTTACCGAGAATACAGAACAAAATCATACTCTTTAATATTTCCCTCTTTCAATGTATTGATTGATAAATTTAAAGCCTAGGAATTTTCATTTTATTTATGCGGCTCATCAGCTTAACAGCTTAATTTAACTACCATTAAGGGCATGAAGGAAAGGAAGGAATAAAAAAATCTTCATGCTCTTCATGTCCTTCATGGTGGATTAAAAAAATGTAAGCAGAAAAATGAAGGGTGCCAAATATTTCATAAAAATTAAAGTAGAAAATCAAATAATTGGTAAGTAAAGGGAAAAGATGGTCCCCTTGTTCAGGGTGCTGTCAACCGAAATCCGACCGCCGTGGGCATGGAGAATATGCTTTACAATGGCAAGCCCCAATCCTGTTCCACCAGGTTTGCGGCTTCGTGCTTTATCCACTCGGTAGAAGCGCTCGAATATTCGGGGTATATGTTCCTTAGGGATACCACATCCCTGATCATGGATTTTAATATAGGCCTCGTTTTCTGTCTTTCCACCTTCAATCCTTACAAGACTTCCAGGCTCACTATACTTAATGGCATTATCAATAAGATTCACCACAGCTTGTTCAAGCAAGGCCGGATTAATGCGGGCAGTGGCGTTGTCTTCACAAAAAAGAATAATCTTTACCTTTTTTTCAGTTGCTTTTTTATCACAGGTAAAAACAGCGTCATCAAGCACCTGCTTCAGATGATATTTTTCCAAATGCATAGCCTCGTTTTCCGCCTCTTGTTCAATACGGGAAAGGCAGAGAAGGTCGTCAATGATGGCGTTTAGGCGGTCTGCATGACGGGAGACAATGTCCAAAAATCGCTTGGCGTTCCGGGTGTCACTCAGAGCGCCGTTGTTCAAGGTTTCTACAAACCCCTTGATTGAGGTAATCGGGGTTTTCAGCTCATGAGAAACATTGGCCACGAATTCTCTACGCATATTTTCAAGCTTTTTCAGACGTGTGATATCATTCAAAACAATAAGGGCGGCAAGACCACTTCCTTGTGCGTCATATAACATGGTGCCGTGGGCCTGCAAAAACCGGTCCTTCCCATCATGAAGAATAATATCATCTTCAACAGGGTCTGCACTTGATAGGGTTTTAGCCATAAAGTGTTGAAGATCGGTATTTCTGATCATCTCCTGGACACTTCTTCCTTGTGCTTTGGCCAATTCAAGATCAAAGAGGCGAGCGGCCGCTTTATTGACCCGTATAATATGCTCTTGGGTATCAACCACCAGTACGGCTTCAACCATACTTGAGAGGACGGCTTCAAGCTCGTTTCTCTGTTGAGTTACTGTGCGGATTCGCTCATGCAGTTGGCCGGCCATTTGATTCATTGCTTCGGCAAGACCGGCTATTTCTTCACAATCCGGCACCGGCAATCTGTACTCAAGATCTCCTTTGGCAAAGCGGTCAGCCCCCTTCCTCATTTCCTCAATGGGTTTATTAATGTAATGAGTAACAATCAGACTGATGCCTGCGGCAAAAAGAATAACCACTAAACCTCCAAGGGCTATCCTGAAATAGATTGTATTGAGTGTTTTATCAATAGCGGTAACAGGCATGGATGTTCGCACAACCCCTTCAATTTGCCCATCTTTGTATACGGGAATGGCGGTGTACATCATTTCCTGTTTTAAGGTGGGACTATATCGGATAGAAATACCTACCATGCCGGCTAAAGCCTTTTTAATCTCCGGGCGATCCGCGTGGTTATCCATGAGGCCCGGATCTTCCTCAGAATCTCCAATGACCATACCTGAGGGCAGGAGAATAGTAAGGCGGGTGAATATTTCAGAACTAATTTTTTTACAAAGGGCATTAACTTGCGGCCAATCAGAGGGGGAAAATTTTCCGGCTACTAATTTTACAGTTAGGTAAGCTCGGGTTTTCAGATTTTTACCTGTTTCAGTGAGGTAAAATTGCTTAAAGGAACGTGAAGAATACCAGGTGACGGCAACCAGAGACAGTAAGGTAATAAGCACATAAGAAAGGTATATCTGCCATAACAACCTTTTTCTTTTTTTCAATCAACTACTCCCTGAATCTGTACCCCACTCCCCGGACCGTTTCAATATAGGTATCTTCATTCCCCAGCTTCTTTCTTAAGCCGACAATTTGTACATCAACGGCTCGGTCAGTAATAGCGTATCCGTCCCCCTTGACTGTGTTGATAATCTGATTACGAGTGAAAACCCAGCCGGGTCGCCGGGCAAGCATATGCAGGATTTCAAATTCAGTGGCTGTCAGTTCGATCAATTTTCCTTTGACAAAGACCTTATGATGAGCGGAATTAATGACCAGATCATGGACATTGATAACAGCAGTATCTTCAGCCGTTTTCTTTTTTTGTCGCCGAAGTACTGTTCTTATGCGAGCGGTAAGCACTCTGGGGCTAAAAGGTTTGGTTATGTAATCATCGGCGCCCAGCTCGAGCCCGAGGACAATGTCGGTGTCTTCGCTTTTGGCCGTGAGCATAATGATTGGAATGTGCGCAGTGCGGTCATTACTTTTTAATGATTTGCATACATCCAGTCCGTCTACGCCGGGCAACATAAGATCAAGCACAATAAGGTCGGGTAACTCTGCATTTGCCCTGACAAGCGCTTCCTCACCGGAGGTAACACATTCTATGACATATCCTTCTTTAGTAAGGTTGTATTTTATTAACTCCAAAATATCAGTTTCATCATCAATAACTAATATTTTTTCTTTCGCCATAAGATCTCTTACCCTGTGCCAATGCTCTCTTGGGTTTGTCTTCCTCCACCAATATTTGATTTATTTATCAACTATAGCACAAAAGTAATTACTTAACATATTAAAAAATTATAATAAATAGATTGACATTTTATCTTTTATTTATATAATCACTATATTATTAAATAAATATACCAATATATTATACTATGGCATAATTTAGTTTCTTTAAATTTTAGTACTATAAAAAAATTTTAGCTTCAAATTATGGCATCCATCATTAGTCAATTTACACTTTTTTAATCCACCACAAGAGCATGAAGGTTTTCTAATTTCTTCATGTCCTTCATGCTCTTCATGGTAGAAAAATAAAAAGCAATAAAGATTCCCTCAAGATGTTCATGATTCACCTTGGGTATAATGTCGAACACCCTGTGCTTCTAAAAATGATAAAGGTTATCCTTAAAAATCTCTTGAAGCAACAGGCCCTTTTCAGCGATAAGAAGAATACCGGTCACTTTTTTTACAAAGTTCCTCCTTTTCTTTTTTGGGATATTTCATGAGTAGGTCTTTTTTTCTGTTTAGTAGAAAGAATATTCTTCTTTTTTTTAGAAATATTCTTCTTTGTTTAATTTTTTTTAGTGCAGCCAATGCTCAATTGCCAAATTATGATGCCTATTATGCTCAATCAAAGCTTTCAAAAAAACAATCATCAAGAAAATCTTCCTTATTAACACCAAAAAGGATAAGCCGCTTAGTTTCCCAAGGGAAAACTATTCAGGCTGAAGAACATCTCTCTGTCCCTAGGGTTTCCCGATCTATTACTTCTTCTTCCCAGGCATTTACGCAAACCAAGGGGATTTCATCCAAAGGGAAAAAGCAATACCTGGAAAGTGCGGCCAGAGAATATCTGAAAGAGTATGGTCCTTTATATCGGATAAAGAAAGAGAGGGCAGAGAGCGCTGAAGAGAGTGCAGAGAGCGCGGCAAAGTTGTCTCAGATACATGATCTTGGCAGGGGAGGAGTGATTGTCAAATTTAAGCAACAAATTAATGGCCTTGAGGTTTTTCAAAAAGAGCAATCAGTTTGTATGACCCAAGGAATGGATTTAGTGGCTATTTCAGGGGACTTTTCCCCTTTTTCTTCTCCTGACAAACTGTTCCAATCTTCTATTAGCCGACAACAAGCGCTTTCCTATGCTATGAAGGATGCTGCCGGAAAGGTGGTTAGACCTGCATCCTTTTTGTTTTTAAAAGAACAATCTGCCTATAAGCGCTATA
>JAUWIR010000427.1 GCA_030605265.1 Pseudomonadota bacterium
TGAAGTAACAGGTGTATACAGTGATGAAATTATTACCAATTATGCTGCTGCAAAATGCGAGGAACGTTTAGCAGAGGCAGGTGTTTCAATTTTACCTCAAAAATTAAAAATATTTGATCCAACCAATGAAAAGGTAACTGTTCAGGGGGAATCCACTTTTTACAATAATACTCACATTCCTTATTTTAATAAAAAAAATATTGATAAAAATCGCCATTTAGGCATCTACACGCCCCTTTTCAATTACTACATCGAGCCTTCAGATGCGGATTATAAATTTCATGTGATTCTGGATACCGTTGGTGTAAATGTTAAGAATGCCTTTTCAAGAGATGGTTGGGATGAAGAAAAGACTGTTACCTATAGTAGTGTTGTAAAAGTAACTGTAGCTGCAGTACCACTGAAAACCGGTCTTCCAGGTTTAGTTCAAAAAGGAAAGGCAGAAGGGGAAAGAATTGTTAAACATTATAAAAAATGCATCATTCCAATCATTGGTCCTATTATAAATCTCTTTCACTATACAGACACCGATGCACCTTATATACCTACTATCAAAGGTGTACTTGAGACTAAATAAGATGTGGGATTACTTTTCCCTCTGAAGGTTTTTACCTACTTATCTTAGGCTATTATTGTATTGGGGTGAACTCCACATAATTTAGTATACAAAGCTGGTTTTTAAGGCAACTAATATTCGGTTAAAAGGGAGAAAGAGATATGACCATAAAAAAATTCAGGATTTTCCTCGAAAGAGGGAATCCTTTAAAAAAAATATCCTATTTCGCCATTATTTTTATTGTACTTGCTAACATTACTGCATGCGCAGGGAAAAACAGAATATTGAATGATTCGATTCGATCATTAGTGGGCAGTAAAAACGGCAATAAAGATGCGGAAGAAGAAATTATTACATCAGGACAAATGAAGATGGATAATGGGTTAATTATTCGTGATGAGGAGGAAGATGCAAAAGTGCTTTCCGGTGAAGAGACAGAACAAAAAAATATGTTTATCAGAAAAATTAAGCTCTCTAACCAACCATTAGCAATTTATCGAGGATACTTGGATTTAAATTATCAAAAAATATATTATGAGGATGATGATATTGAAAATAGCGAATTCGCTGCTGCGTATACTTATTATTTCGGAGGGATACCGGACTATCCGGAACTTCCAATTGATTTACAGCCTTGGCTTATGAGAAAAACCAATCTTACTATAGGAGGACATACTACTAAATACTCAAGGATCTTTGAAATTTCAAGCAGTGACTACAGTTGGGATAAAGAAGAAATAGAATATGAATACGATGAGAGCGGGCTGGAAATTGGTATAGAAACTTTCCTTCGTCCAAAGAAAAAAATTGGATTAAATTTTCAATATGTTTTCGCAGAAAGAGATTGGTCCTATGAATGGGATTATTATGATGAGGAGGGTAAACAAGAAATTTCTTTGTATGGTTACGGATTGAAATATTATGCAAAAGAGAATTGCTTACTATACCTATCAATAGAAAAATACACTATAAACGAAAATGAAAATGAAAATCTTGAGACTTCCGAATATAAAAGTACAACTACGGACATAGGTGTGGAATATCTTTTAGGTGTTTCATTTAAATTTGTTTTAGGGCGCAGAGAAATAGATGCTGATAATAACGATGAGGTGTATTTATACTCTGGAGTAAATTGGTATCATCCCAATAATAAAACAAGTATTAGTGCAAGATTAGGGGATGATTTTAATTCTTATTCACTTTCACATTATTTCACCAGAAGTTTTAAAATAGAATTAAATCATATCGAATATAGTGATGACTATTATTGTACAGATAGAGATTTAGTTCGTCTTGTAAAAAGATTCTAGCATATTGAAAAATTTAAAATTGAATAGGATATGATTTCTCCATTTTAAAATTGTGAAATTTTTGAATTACTGAGAGCTAAAGAAGAAGCGGAAGCAAATTATTGGACTTTGATTGGGCAAGCACAAGATGGTGTAATCATTATGCAAGATACCATTTTAGAATTTGCCAATGAAGCGCTATGCCTGAAGGCGGAATAATCAGGATCTGTGCTGAAAATGTAAAGATAAAATTCAAGGATGGGTTTGCCTTACCTGAAGGTAAATATGTTAAGATTTCAGTAAAAAACCAGGGTAAAGGTATCCAAAAGGAACAACTCCGAAAAATATTTGATCCATATTTTACTACCAAAAAAAGAGGGAACGGCCTTGGACTTGCCACTAGTTACTCTATTGTCAAAAAGCATGATGGATTTATTGCTGCAGATTCGCAAGTGGGTCTTGGGACCACTTTTTCTCTATATCTTCCCTCTTCCCGAAATAAAATTTTAAATGAGGTAGAGACTGTTTAGTTAAGTATTTTAATTATTTTGAATGCTTGACAAACTCTTATTTAGTCGATATCTTATTGATAATGAAAATCATTATCAATAAAAAAGAGTCAAATACCATGAAGGTATTGAAATGAGCACACCCAAATTGTTTCATGTATTCAGATGAAAATATACCTTGATTGTTTACCGTGTTTATTAAATCAGGTTTTAAAAGCCGCCAGAGCTGCAACAGAAGACCAAAAGCTTCAGCGAAGGGTATTAAATGAAGTCGCAGCCATGATCACGGAGCTGCCCCTTGACCTGAAGGCGACAGAAATCGCCCAGCGTGGCTATCGACTGGTTAGCCGGATTACCGGAAATAAAGATCCCTATTGCCGAGAAAAAGCTGAGGCCAACCGTATGGCACTATCTCTTTACACTCAAATGAAACGACTGGTGGATCAATCATCAGACAAGTTGTCTACTGCTTGCAAATTAGCCATTATTGGCAATTCCCTTGACCTTGGTCCCAATTTTGAGCACGGCGGTCTTGAAAATATCATAAAAATAGCGGGAACCTGCCCCCTGGCGGTCAATCACTATAAACAATTTCAAAACAGTCTCAGCAATTGCCGGCGGCTCCTGTATCTGGGAGATAATGCCGGTGAAATTGTTTTTGACCGCTTACTTATTGAAGAACTTCGACTGTTTGGCGACTTGGAAATTTACTTTGTGGTCAGAGAAAAGCCGGTGATTAATGATGTCACTTTAAAGGATGCCCTGTCAGTCGGCATGGATAAAGTAGCCACAGTTGTTTCCAGCGGCTCGGATGCCCCGGCTACTATACTTTCTCAATGTTCTGCCCGGTTGCAAAAACTTTACTGCTCGGCTGATATCATCATAGCCAAGGGTCAAGGAAACTATGAATCTCTTGAGGGGGAGATAGGAAATATTTTCTTTTTTCTAAGAGCTAAGTGTCCATTAGTAGCAGATCTTCTTGGGGTCAAAGTTGGCGATTGTGTTCTTAAGAAACATTCCAAAGCTGATTAAAACCTTTATCCAAAGGTGAGTCTAATGCCCTTGAAACATTTTAGGGTCAGTCGGCCGATCATTTCTATCATCACTGCTTATTTTATTGCCAAGAAAGAGATTAGTTGGAAAGAACCAATTATTGCACCAATCCATCCAATGAATCTATACAGGGGGTAAAGGCGAATGTTATGAGAAGTCCTACTGTGTTTATGTTTTCAGGCCAAGGTTCCCATTACTATCAAATGGGACGAGAGCTTTATGAGCAAAACCCCAATTTTCGAAAATGGATGCTCAGGGGAGACAAAATAATCTCTGACATTTTGGGAATTTCAATACTCGAAGAGTTATACAATGATTCCGTGAGAAAAAGTGATAGTTTTCATCATACCTTATACACACATCCGGCAATTTTTCTGGTTGAATATGCCTTAGCACAGATAGTAATAGATATGGGATTAGAACCTGACTTTGTACTTGATGCAAGCATGGGCGGATTTGCTGCTGCTGCGGTAGCAGAGGTATTACCCTTTGAATTAGCCTTAACTGCGGTAATTGAACAAGCTAAGGCTATAGAAGCATTCTGCCCTCAAGGCGAAATGACGGCCATCCTTCACCCTGCCCGTCTCTACTTTGAAACTCCTTTATTTTATGAAAACCTTGAGCTGGCCGGAATCAATTTCCCTGCTCATTTTGTAGTTTCAGGTAAGGTTCTGTCGCTGTCTTTAATTAAAGATTTCCTAAAAGAGAAAAAAATAACTTTTCAATCATTAGCTGTATCTCATGCATTTCACTCATCTTTTATTGATCCTGCGGAAGTCACTTATAAAACTTTTCTCAATACACTTGTTCTTCATAGACCTAAGATATCCTTTATTTCCTCTTCATACGCTGATACGCTTTCTTCTCTTCCCCAGTATTACTTTTGGGAGATTGTTCGCACTTCGCTTCAATTTCAAAAAACTATTGAAATATTAGAAAAAAAATCCCCTTATCTTTACCTTGACTTAGGGCCTTCGGGAACCCTGGCGACTTTTGTGAAATATAATCTCAGCCATAATTCAACTTCGAAGAGTGCCTCTATTCTCAGCCCATTTGGGCAGGATTTAAAAAGTCTTAAAAAATTAGAAAATGAAATAAGACTTTTTTAATGATAAATCTATAAAAAA
>JAUWIR010000344.1 GCA_030605265.1 Pseudomonadota bacterium
ACATACCTTTTGGCAATGCTGATCACCAGACGAAGGTTCCCTTTTATCATCTCCATTCTGGCTTCCATCTCGCCTTTTGAAGCTCTTTTGGCCCAATAATATTCCTCTGCCGCCGTCAAAACATGAAAATGACTGACATCTTTAAAATATTGTTGGACCAAATCAATAGGGTTTTTTTGAACTTTCTTTTCATCTTCCGATTCAAAATCAAAATTCTCTTCACGGCCGTCAAGACCCACCATTTCACTGTGAAAAAAATTTCCCTCTTCACGCTCAGCCAGACTATTCCCAAAGAGATGCTCCTGTTTTCCAATCATACTCAAAAAATTACCCCCGCATTTGCATTCTAAATTGAGCTTATACTATCTCCTCAATAGACTTATCGACTAGGGGAGTAAAGAAATCGGGTCTAATGCTTGCTGATGATGACGAATTTCAAAATGTACGTAAGGCTCTTTCCCCTCGGTACCTTGCCCTATCTTAGCAATTATTTGTTCAGGGTTTACCTTTTGGTGGACTTCGACAAGGTTTTCAATATTATTTGCATAGATCGTTGAATAACCGCCTTCATGTTGAATGATAATCACCCGATCATACCCCTTCAAATCTTTCCCTGCATAAATAACTTCCCCGGCGGCGGCGGCGGCTATTGGAGTACCGAAGGATGATTGGATATCAATCCCTTCCATCCTCTGCAAACCATGTTGCCCAAATTTTCGCAAAATAGGCCCCTGCAAAGGCCAGAAAAATTTTACTTCCCTAAAAACACAGGTTGGAGGGACAGAAAGCTTGGCCTTGGCCCCAGGTATCCATATTTTTTGCCCCTCTTTAATTCTATGGCTACTTTTTAATTCATTGGCTTGACAAATTTGTTTTACAGGAACACCATAAGTGCGGGCGATATTCCACAAGGTTTGGCCTTTTTCAACAACATGGGAAACCCCTCTTTGGGACAAATTTCTTGATTTGGGTGACCTATGGGAAGGATGACAGCCCGTCATAGCTGAAAAAAAAATAATACCTAATAGGAAAACTTTTTTTAAAAAATTTGGTTGACTGGGAAACATACAAACATGACTCTCATTAGGAGAAAATATGGATCGGGGCGAGAGGATTTGAACCTCCGACCTCCTACTCCCGAAGCAGGCGCGCTAACCAGACTGCGCTACGCCCCGATCAAATAAAGATATTGAAGAGGGTTTATTTCATTTTATCAGAGGTAAAAATTGTATAAACCCTAAACAGGCTGAAGTTACCACCAATCCGGCCAACAATACTCCAAAACAGATGGCCATAAAGGCGTCTCTAATACGGAATTGAAATAAAAAAGCCTCCACGGAGCCAGTCCAAGCGCCAGTAATAGGCAGAGGGACCCACAAACAGCGCTAAACCTATCAGCTCCAATTTTTCGATAATTTTACTTCTATTTTGCGTTCTATTGAATAACCAGGTAAAAAATTTATCAAAAAGAGAGGTTTTCCTTAAATAATTTGATACCGGACCAATAAAAAAGAGAATGGGTAAAATCGGAATCAGGTTTCCCACCACTGCTAATCCATAAGCCTTAGCTATGGGCAATTTTAATCCAAGGGCCAGTGGAATAGCTCCCCTCAACTCAGCTATTGGCAGCATGGCCACGATAAGAGTAACTATTTCAGGGCTAACCCCCTTAAGTAAGGTAAGAATATACTTTAGCATTTACTTGTCCCACCCGAATTCACCGATTAATTTAACAAAAGAACAGTTAAATTTTTCTTCTTCTAAAATTTCCCCTCCTTCTTTGTATATTAATCGTAAAGTTTGACTTCGTTCATCTCCTACAGGAATGATTAATCGCCCACCTTCATTGAGTTGCTCACACAGGAGAGGAGGAATCCGTGGAGCTGCTGCTGAAACTATTATTCCATCAAATGGGGCCTTCTCCAGCCATCCTTTGCTGCCGTCATCAACCAGAATTTGAAAATTATGGTATCCTAATTGTTCCAATAATCTATGGGCCTTTTGTGCCAAACTCTTTATTCGCTCAACAGAAAAAACTTTTTCACAAATTTCAGCCAGTATTGCTGTTTGATATCCTGAACCGGTACCAATTTCCAGGACTCGAAAATTTTTGTTTAACCTGAGAGCTTCAATCATATAAGCAACCATAAAAGGTTGAGAGATTGTTTGTTTTTCTCCAATCGGCAAAGGATGATCACCATAAGCTCTCATCACAAAAGCTTCATCCACAAAAAGGTGTCGTGGCACCTGGTACATGGCCCCTAAAACTTCCCTTTTATTGATGCCACGCGCTACTAATTGTTCTTGAACCATCCTTTCACGTTGTCTTTGATATTTCATGTATTCAAATAGTTTTGGCAAAATGGAGATTATCCGTAATTGATCAAAAACCATGTGGTTTTTAAATCAATTATTGTAAATTTTAAAATTATGAAATGCCTTGTTTTTCGCTTTATATGCTAAATTTTGCATTTTACATTTTGCATTTTACATTTTACATTTTAAAATTTACATTTTACATTTTAAAATTTAGAATTCTATTACGTAAGTCTGTTAATAATGCCCCGTGCAGTGATAACCCCCGACACAGAGGCTTGCATTAATCCTCGTGTTAAGCCTGCTCCATCTCCAATGGCAAAAAGATTACTGATCTGAGTTTCAAAGGAATTTGAAAGTTGTAAACGCAAAGAATAAAATTTCACCTCAAGACCATATAAAAGTGTATGTCTGGAATTTAAACCTGGAGAAAGATTATCCATTGCTTCCAGCATCTCTATAATATTGGATAAATAACGAAAGGGAAGAACAAAACTCAAATCCCCCGGAGTTGCTTCACTAAGAGATGGAGTAATAACATTCCTTTTTAACCGCTCTTTTGTTGATCTTCGCCCCATTAACAAATCACCCAATCGTTGAACGATAATTCCTCCACTGAGAAAATTAGCCAAACGAGCAAGATATCTTCCATAGGAGATAGGTCGATTAAAAGGTTCTGTAAAACATGTGCTTACTAGAAGGGCAAAATTAGTGTTTCCTGTTTTCGTTCCTGAATAACTATGGCCATTAACCAAATGTATCCCTTGGCAGTATTCCATAACTACTTTACCATAAGGATTCATGCAAAAAGTTCGCACTCGATCATCAAATCGGCGACTGTGAAAAATAAGCTTCGGTTCATAAGTAATCTTGGTCAAAGGTTCCATAACCGCCGCGGGGGCCTCAACCCTTACCCCTATATCCACAGGATTTTTTAAAGTATCCAGTTTTAATCTTTCGGCTTCCTTTTTTAACCAATTTGCCCCTACCCGGCCAGGCGCGACAACGATAAACTTTGCATGGATCTCATGACCATCTGAGATCCGAACCCCTATTACTTTTCCATTTTGAGTCAAAATCTGCTGTACAGAAGCTTCAAAAGAAATATCGACTTTATTATCTAAAAATTGACGGAACCCCTTTAATATCTCAACACACCGGTCAGTACCCATATGACGGATCTGTGAGGGAATCAAAGTAAGATTGTAAAGAGATGCTTGGCTTTGTAATTGAAGGATTGCTTCCTTATCAGTACCAAATACCTTTTGGGGAGCGCCGAATCTACAGTAAATCTCATCTACATAGCCAATTAATTCAGTTAATAGCTCATGGGAAATATATTCCTCCAGATATCCGCCTACGGCCGGGGATAAAGTAAGTTTTCCATCACTGTAGGCGCCTGCGCCACCCCAACCGGAGAGCAAATTACAACATTCACACCGTTTGCAGGCCATCTCCTTGCTGGCGGATATACATTGCCGATTATTAATATCCAAACCCATTTCCACCATCAAAATATTAATCAGGGGGTTGTTTTTCACCAGCTCAAGTGCTGTAAAAATACCGGCAGGACCTGTGCCAATAATAATAACATCATACTGTTTCATTTGATTTCTTACCTGAAATAAAGAAAGGGGCCCTTTAAAGGCGCCCCTTTAAAAAAATCGGGGCGAGAGGATTTGAACCTCCGACCACTGGCACCCCATGCCAGTGCGCTACCAGACTGCGCTACGCCCCGCATGTTAAGGCAAACTGCTTTCTAAAAAATCCTTAATTTCAATAAGTTTACTTTTATGATTCTGTAATTTATTGTGTACTTTAGTAGAATTTTCAGTTATTCCCTGCGTTTCCTTAGCTTGCTTCCGATCTTTCTGAAGTTTCTTCTTTGCTCCCAGGATAGTATACAACTCCTCATATAATAATTCCTTGATCCTTTGCAAGAGCAAAATATCTTTTTTTCTGTAAACACGTTGGCCGGTCCCATTTTTTGTAGGACGCAATTGTTTAAACTCTGACTCCCAATAACGTATTACAAAGGTTTTTACTCGTAATATCTTACTAACTTCACCAATACGGTAAAACATTTTTTCTGGAAAATCGACTTTACTTTCACTATCTCCAAAAAATATCTCTTCCATTGTTAAAAAACTCCAATAATCAACTAAGGCTTTTGATAATCCAAGCTTCTTCTTCCATCATTTCTTCGAAAGTATTGAGGAACTTTTTCTCTTTTATTTACTCTTTCCAGAACATTCAGCTTATTATTATTTTCTAATTTACATATTCCCTCTAAAAAAAGAGGCCCCTTCATTATAACAGTGGAGAAACCTTCGGCGGATAAACGTTTTTGTTCTATTAAAACTGTTAACAGATCAGGGAAATGCCCTAAAAAAACAGAGAAAAATTTCACCTCGATTTTCTCGTTTATTATCTTACCAGAATATCCTTTTAATTTCAAATGTTCTAATATACTTTTTGCACTTTCTAAATAGTAACAAGAACCAACGCGAAGGACGGAAGTATTCACTCGGTCTTTAAAAACAAAAAACCCGTCTTTTTTTAAATCCCTTATCTCCCCTTGAGTAACGTATACATTATACATAAGGGCCCTTCCATTTTCTCGAATCATAAGAGGGATTAAGTCTTTTTTTTCTAAATAATCAACTATTTTTTGGGCATCGTTTTTTAATACACTGGAAAACACTTTTAAGTAATACTTATTATCAGTTTCTTTTTCATTACCCTGTTCTTTATCCGTTTCTTTTTCAATAACCGATTCTTTCTTCTTTAATAATAACTCTTCCTTTTTGACTTTGGAGAACATTTTACTTTCTTGAATCTTTGCAAAAGCATCCCCATCTTCATCTTTTTGTTTTTCATGGAAAAAAGGTAAATTGACATTTTTTTCCGTCCCTCCCTGCTGTTTATCTATTTCTCCATGCCAGAGAATAACAGCCCCTAAAGCTAAAAAGGTTAGGCAAAATAGTATTGTGAAAATTTTTCTTTTAGGTTTTTTTGAATTACATTGAGTACTGGTAGCAAAATTAATATTTTTCATTTAGCCCTCATACTCGATTCATTTATACAGTCATTTCACTTTTTATTAAGTTAAAGTTTATCAAACTGTTAGACAGGATA
>JAUWIR010000314.1 GCA_030605265.1 Pseudomonadota bacterium
AAAAGCTCCTTTATCTAACCTCAAAGGTTAAAATAGTTACATACTTGTAATCATCGCATTCCTTGGGATCATCAGCAGGATGGATGTGCTGCACCATTATTCGCCAAATGCCGGGCTGGATAATCTTGATATCAGCTATCCCCTTTTTATTAGTCGATGTTGTATAGGCAAAAGCCCCGGTAGTAGAAAAGCCTAAATAACTTCCATAAACAAAAGTTTTAGCTAAAGGGTCCCCCTTAAAAAGTACCTTAACCGGCAAAGACGCCCCTGTCGTAAGGGTACCGGGATCTTTTAATGGCACAATCTCAATATTATGCCCAAGTTCTTTCCGATAAGCCTTATTCCCTGGTGTATCACCATAGAATATGGCCTTGGCATATTTTTCCGACCAGGTAGAATGGATAACATTCCTTGATTCATTTTTGCTCTTCCTTGTATACCCGGTCGTAGTCTGGGTATGGTAGCCTGGTTTCATGCCGGCTGCCAATAAATAGGTGCCTTGCTCATTAATCTTTATTTTCGTACCTGGATTTTCCTTCTCAGGATGAAGGGATTTATTTTTCCCTGAAGGAGTGATCACATACATTTTATCTAATCTGGCTAAATCTAAAAAATCAGAAAAAGGGTAACTATGTCCCCATGCTAGATAAGCATCTACTGAACCCCCAATATCATTATAATGATGAGCCAAGTTGAGCCAAAGATCATGTGCACCCACCTTACTGGAATAACTAAATAAACAGACAAATACAAAACAACTAACCAGAGAGAATACGAAGAAATTTTTTTTCATGATACCTTCCTCTAAATATTTTTTTAGGCTTAAATAAGCTTAGTGATAATTAATAACGAACGTGGAAACCTCCTGAATAAAGTGTGGCCATATCAAAATATCTTGACGACTCCGGTTCTTCATCAAAGATATTATCTACAGAGAAGAATAATTGAATATTTTTTGAGATATCTTTGCTAATTTTGGCATTGGCTAAGTAAAATTCATCAGATTTTTGAGTAAGCCCATAATCTGTAAACATCTTGCCCACATATTCCATATCATAGTGGAGGCTAAAATTATAGCGCTTATTATCGTATTGGATACGAAATTTCCCCGTATTTTCCGGCATGTTTCTGAGCTGCTTTTTGACATCCTTATCTTCCGATTGGGTGTAAGTATAAGATATACATGTAAATACCTCCTTAATAGGGGCAGCTTGTAATTCAATCTCAAAGCCTTGAGAATAGGCCTCACTGATATTGTAAGCTTGCATTATAGGTTCCCCTGTATCGTAGGTGTCAACCTCTTTTGAGCTAATCATGTCTTTGATATCATTTCTAAAAAAAAAAATACGGGAAAGCAAAGTATTAGCCAGGTTATGTTCCAGATCCAGGCTATATCCAATCGATTTTTCAGGTTCAAGGTCCGGATTTCCAATGATCCAATATTTAACATGATGATGGGGTGTAGTCTTATAGAGCTGATCAAGACTGGGTGCCAGAAAGGCCTGCCCGGCATTTAAACGGAGGTTGGTATTTCCGGTGACCCTGAATAGAAGACTTCCTTTAGGATTAAACTGAGTCCCCCATTGATCGTGGTGATCTACCCGGCCTGCCAGAACAATGCTTACTTTTTTCCATGGGTCGATCTCATCTTGTATAAAAGCGCTTATGCTCTCTTCATCTTTCTTCCCTACCTCAGTTGATTCGATATTATTCTGTTGATATTCTGTCCCCAAAGTGATCAAATTGCTTTGGCCAATCATCTGACTATACTGAATTTCTCCTTTATAATTATCATACTCCCAGTCTCTTGGGCTTTGTCCCGGACGTACATCCTTTCTTTCAGCCATATGGTCGGTAAACTGCACTTTTAGATTAGAGGTTTCCCCAAAATTAGACTCAACACCAACGATCCCATTAAACTTGGTATCATCCAAATAATCACTTTCTTCATCATAAAGGTTAAGATTGAGGAAGCATTGGCTGTTTTGGTTAAGGTCATATTGAAAATTACCCATTACATTCTTGCTGTCATATTCATATCCACTTCCCATTTGATCTGTCTTATGATCACCTACAGCAAAGGCATATGAAAATTTTCCATAGCGGTCCCCAAAATTCATCCGGGCATCTACTGTGTTACCGGTCCCATAGGAGGCTGATCCATTAAAGAAGCTTTTCTTGGCCCCTTTTTTGGTAATAATATTGACTACGCCGGCCATAGCCTCACTGCCGTAAAGAACTGAAGCAGGACCCTTGATTACTTCTATACGCTCGATCATCTCTACAGGGATGTTGGAAAGATCTATAGCATTGGCATGCCTGCCGGTCTGCCTTTGACCATCGATCAGGACCAGGGTATATTTATCAGGGAGTCCCGCAATACTAACCGATTCTCGGGCAAATCCATTTGACTTAATGTAAACTCCAGGCACCCATCGTAGAACTTCGCCTGCTGTTTGCGCATTTGATTTTTGAATTTCCTCTTCTGTAACTACATGAGTAGTAACGGGAGTATCTTTTAAGGCATGTTTAGTTCGGGTCCCTGTAATTACAATCTCGTCCAATTTAAGAGTTTTTCGGTCGGGATCTTTTATAGTTTCTTCTTGTTGTGCCCATGCCCTACAAGGGACAGTGAAACAAGATAACATGAATAAAACAGATACTAAATAACAAATCAATTTTCGCATATCCTCTCTTCTCCTCTCTTAACCTCTTTTTTCCTCTTTTAACTCATGTTCTATATAAAAAAGTCTCCCTTATCTCCTTTTTTTTACTATCACCTCCTCTTTTTCTTTTTGTGTGTTTTTTAATAAAGGCAAAATACCCGGTCATACGATACGGGCAAAAAAAAAGCCATGAACGCTTTCTTCCCGGGTTTCCCCGCAGGAATGAAGCCTTCATGGCTTTTTCTCTTGTCTTTTTTTATCGACTCCCTTTCAAAATACCAAAATAAGATCAGAAGTCAAATTTATCTTTTTCTCTCTTTTCTTCTTCGTGAAGAAATTTTCATATTTATATCAATAGGGAATATTTTTGTCAAGAAAAAAATCTGACGTTAATTTTCTCATTTTATGATATTTTCTATGAATAGGCGATGAGCTACCATGAAAAATCAATACCAATCGGCAGCTATAAGATGTCGCCTCTAGGGAGAGGAAATTAACTAATCCTGAACAGTTCATGGTGTAAGCAGGTAATCTTGGGTAAGCGTATAAATTCGACTATCGATTGTAAGTAAAGATTGATAGCAAAGAAGACTAAAAAAATAATTTCTTGACAAGAACACTTTCTGTTGATAGATTTACCGAAACTGTTTCATGGAGAAATAGTAACCTAAGTATAATTTGTTATTTGCAACCCATCACGATAAAAGGTCGTAAAGACAAAAAGCCATGAAGGCTTTTTCCGGAGGCGAATCGTCCGGACGAAGACTTTATGGCTTTTTTTTTTGCCTAATGCGTTTAAGCAAAGGATGATAAAGAAACAAAAGTCAATCAACCGGGACATCCTGCAAAGCCATCACTGCCGCCACACGCATGTGGTGGGATTCATTATTTATTTTCTTCATTAACCGAACCAGCCGCATTCTTCGCTTCCTTTAGAAGAATGCGGCCCCTCAAGAAATATTTATGGAGGCTTCACTAATATTTTGGCATATTGCTTGCTCCCCTCTTGGAGTTTTAAAGGACTCTCCGAATGTCCTATTCTTTGCCTTTGGCAATTTCATTAGTATTCCTCTTATCACAAGTAGTTTTTCAACGAACATATCCTTTATCGATCATTGAGTTAGCTGCAGCATACCATAGTTCACTTAGGAAATGCTTGCAATGAGCTAAAGAGTCTCCCAGCCATTTAGCATAGAGGATTTAATTATTAAATAGTAAAAAATTTATATAAATACCGATCTACGAATGTTACAATTTCCAATTTTCTCTTAATTAAATATAAATTAATTAAAAGTAATCCTGCTTGTCATCTATAATCTATTTATTTATTTTTTTATACTCTTTAATTTAAATTAGTAAAAAATTAAGCTTTAAAAACCATAAATAGTGGGGTTAAGAGCTTATACATCTAATAGGTACAAATATGGAGGAGGTGATATAAGCAGGCAAACAAGACCTATCAATATCTTTTTTAACTCAAATTTATTGAATTAATGGAAAACTCAAATCTGAAATAGACTATCATTGGAGAGAAAATAATGAAGAAACAAAAATTCTTCAAAAGGTATCTTAAATTTATAGATCTATGTTTGGTCCTTATTTTGGCCGGGTGCTTACTGTGGATAAAAACGGCCCATGCCCAAGTTACAGAAGGAGAGCAACCAAGCGGTGCCGTTTATCGCATTTACATGCCGGATCAGACGGCCTGGAACGGAGACCTGGTAATTTACGCCCCTTATTATGTTGCTCCGAATTTACCTTTGGGTATACAAGAGGATCAGTTAATAAAGAATAATTTTTCCATGCCCCTGGGCTTTAATAATTTCGGCTATGCTTTTGCCGTAACCAGTTACAGTACTAATGGATTGGCAGTAAAAGGGGCGGGTGAAGACCTGCGCGACCTGGTGGATATTTTCACTAGAGAATATGGGCGACCAGGGTCTGTTTACCTTTTTGGCATTTCTGAAGGCGCCCTGATTACAGTATTAGCACTTGAGCAATTCCCGGAGGTGTTTGACGGCGGACTGGCAGCCTGCGGGATGATAGGGGACTACCGTAAGAACAGTGATTATATATTCGATTTTAGAGTTGTCTTTGATTATTTTTTCCCAGGCTTGATTCCGGGAAGTGCCGTTCAGATTCCGGATGAAGTAATAAATAATTGGGAAGAACTTTATCTTCCGAACATAATGGCCGCAATTCAATCAAATCCTGATAAAGTTCGTCAGCTGTTGCAGGTAACCGGCGCACCGGTTGATAATGAGGATTCATCTACAATAGCCAAATCCATACTCGGCCTGCTTTGGCTAAATGTTATTTCCACCAATGATAAAATTGAGAAGCTGGGGGGGCAGCCCTTTGATAATGAGAAAAGTTTCTATTCCGGCTCGGATAATGACTCTTTACTCAACACAAATATTCAACGGTTCTCTGCTGATAAGACTGCTTTAGAAGAGATGGAAGCATTTTATCAAACCTCAGGCCGTTTGTGCAAACCTCTTGTTACTATCCATACCACCAAAGATCCCCTTGTCCCCTATATTCAGGAACAACTATACCAGGTCAAGGCCTTTAGCAACAGCTCCAACAGCCTGCACATCAATATACCCGTTCAACGATACGGCCACGGCAATTTTGAGGTTAGTGAAATAGAAGAGGCCTTTAGCCTTCTAACCGCCAAAAGCCAAACAATTAAATCCTGCCATGACTCATTGTCCTGGTCGGCACTGCACCATGATTCCACCAATTCTGATTACCTTCCCTTTCCTACTTCTTCTCAACTGGAGTTAAAATTATGGGCGCTTGAAGGTGAACGCTCAGCCATTCTTACTTCTGCCTCCATCGGGCCGGAAGGTAATTTTTATTTTACCACGGGGAAGGATCCGGAATATGGAAATTTACATGCCTTTGACCGTGAGGGAAATCAACTTTGGCGAAGCAAGCTTCTTGATAATGGCGCTCTTTGCAGCGCTCCCCTCATAAATAGTGAAGGACATCTTTTCCTCGGTGATACTGATGAATTTTTCTGTTTTAATGCTGATGGAAGTATAAAGTGGAAAAATGAAGAGGTTGAAGGTCCTTTTCCCTC
>JAUWIR010000443.1 GCA_030605265.1 Pseudomonadota bacterium
AACCACTATTCTGTGCTTTAAGGCGCTTTCTAGAAGATTTTGATATATTCTGAGAAATATATTATTGACGGCAACAGGTTTCTCTCCTGCCTGAAGGACCTCTTGCGCACTGTTTGGTTTGGTCCCATTATGATGATTTGTTTTTATCACTCCCATTAAAATACTGGCTAAGGCGGGATTAATCACCAAGGCCACAAAAAGACTTGACAGGAGGGTAATAATCAAGGTGATAGGAAGATATTTCATAAATTCTCCCATGATTCCCGGCCAGAAAATCATGGGAAAAAAGGCCACCACCGTAGTCATGGTTGCTCCGATTACAGGATAGGCAACTTCACTGGTGGCCTTCATAGCCGCCTGCATCTTGGGAACTCCTTGCTGCATGTATCGATAAATATTCTCGACAATTACAATGGCATTATCCACCAGCATACCTAGAGAAAGGGTCAGGCTGAACAACACCACCATATTTAAGGTTATGCCTATTGAATAGAGGGTGATGAAAGAAAGAAACATAGAAAAAGGGATAGCCAGGCTCACCAGCAGTGCATTTCGAAAACCCATAAAAAGGAGAATGACTATGACAACTAAGATCAAACCGGAAAGAAGATTGTTTTCCAGGTCCGCCACCATAGCTCGAATATCTTTTGATTGATCCATCAGCTTGGTTACTTCAGTGCCTTTTGGCCAGGCTGGTTGGGCCTTTTTTAGCAGTTCCTCAATTTCATCCGCAATGGCGATAATATTTTCTCCGGTTCGCTTTTTTATGGTGAGATTGACTGCTGATCTGCCATTTATTCGTGAACGACTGGTTTGTTCTTTAAACCCGTCAATTACGCGGGCAACATCACTTAAATAGATTGGACTTCCATTATGAGTTCCTACGACTAATCGGTTAATTTCTTCAGGTGTGCTGAATTTTCCGGGAACACGCAGTTGAAAACGGCCGTCGCCTATACGAAGAGAGCCGCCGGAAATATTTTGATTTTCTCCCTCCACAACTTGCTGAAGAGCGGTAATCGGGAGGCTATAATAAGCTAGTTTTTCCGGGAAAGGTTCAATCCTGATCTCTCTTTCTAATCCACCGCTAATTTCAACTTCAAGTATCCCGGGAATTGATTCGATATCATCTTTAAGGTCTTCGGCAAGGTCTTTTAACCTGATTTCGTCTATTGTTCCGCTCAAAGACAGCACAATAATGGGGAATTCAGAAAAGTTCACTTCATAAACCGATGGGTCCTCTTCAATATCGGAAGGCAGTTCACCCTTGGCCGCATCAACCTTATCTCTTACTTTCTGAATAACTTCGTCAATATCAGTGCCGGTAATAAATTCTATATTGATGGAAGACATACCCTCAGAGCTTACAGATTGAATTTTTTTTACATTTTTTAGCCCTTTTAATTTTTTTTCAATGGGGATGGTAATAGAGGTTTCAATGTCTTCAGGGGATACTCCCCGATAATCGGTGGAAACAAAAACATTGGGGATAGTGATATCCGGAGAGCTTTCTCGTGGGAGGACTAAATAACAGTAGATCCCCCCCACCATGATGATGATACTTAAGACGCATACACTTATTCTCTGGCGAATGGCAGTATCAGTAATGAACAATTGTTATTTCTTCCTAATGCAATAGTAACTCTTCTTTAAGGTTAGTAGGATCAAAAATAGTTTGCTGGATAATAATTTTCTGCTCATCTTCAAGCCCTCTGTGCCCTACGATGATAACCTTGTCTCCAATGGAGAGGCCGCTGGTTATTTGAATCCTCCAGCCGGCTAAAATCCCAAGTTCAACTCTTCTGGAATGAGCTTGGTTGTCATTAGCAATATAGACAAATTTTTCATCCCCTTTTGAGATCACAGCGTATAAGGGGATGGAAATGGCATTTTCATAAATGTTTTTGATAAGTTCAACGCGGCTAAACATACCTGGTCGCAATTTTTCATAAGGATTTTTAACAGCTAGTTTTAAAGTATAAGCTCTCTTAAAAGTTTCAGGTTGCCGTGACAGGAAAATTTTACTCCCCAGAAATTTTTCTCCCCCAAGGGCATCTACTGTAACCCACGCTTGGGTTATTTTTTGAACAGCATGGATATCAGCTTCAGGAATATCTATTTCCACTTTCACCGTATCAGTATCTAAAATCTGAGCTATTGGGTCTGCGCGGTTGACCAGCAAACCCACCTTGGCATCTAATCGGTTGATATATCCTTTTATGGGGGATTTAATAGTGGTCCTTTCAAGGTCTAATTTTGCCTGAGCCAGAGCAGCTTCGGTTTCCTTTAGTCGGGCAAGGCTGGCGTCTAGGTGCGCTTTAGAGGTAGCATTTACTTTTGATAATTTTAAAAAGCGTTCATATTCTAATTTTGCCAGATTAAAGGCTGCTTCAGCCTGAGCAACCCGGTTTTCATAATCTCTTTTATCAATACCGGCCAGGATCTGGCCTTTTTTTACTATGTCCCCTTCTTTGATCTGCAGGTCAATAATAACGCCGTTAACTTCCGATTGAATAACTAAATCTTCCCAAGCTGAGATAACTCCCGGTAAATTAAGCTTGTCCTCAATGGTTGTTCCTTGAACCTCCTGTACAATCACCCGGGGGATGGATTGCTCCTTAATAATGGCCTTCTCTTTTTCCAATTTTATTTGCTCTTTCTTTCGTGTGCCCTTGAGAGTTAGAAAGATTGAAAGACCAATTAATAAGAGTATGCTGATGGAAGGCAAAGAGGCCCAAATAAATTTCAATACTCTTTGTTTTATTCTCTTTTCATTACTTTTTTTCATGAAAGAAACTATAGAGTATTTTTTTAGGGCTGTCAATAATAGGTTTTTATTGTGAAATGTAATTTTTTAGGGCGTATGAGCTATCAATGGCTGTAACTGTATATATATGAGTTTCGAAGGGGGAAAAGGTATCTCTCAATTGTCCCTGTTTAATAACTACCTTCCGATTTTCGAAAAGAACATTTGAAAAAGGGGTTTCTTTAGATAGGCCATGTAAAGTCATTTCAACCTGCTTATTTATTGTGTTTACTGCCAAAATTAATATTTGACCCTGTTTTTCTTTATAGCAGTAATGGATGGCCGGAGAACCATTTGCGCCGGCTTTATAGGGACTGTGGATAGTCAAATGGAGGTCCCCCCTTTTATTGGTATTTGGTTCTTGTAACCAGGGATAAATAAAATTAAGCTCTGCAATGATTTTTTTTATGGTATCCCATCTGGTTGAATCAGCATGTGCAGCAGGATAGGTATAATATATGATGCCGGAGACATCGTGAATGAGAGATAAATAGGTAAGCGCTCTAAGCTCGGAAAAGGTGGGAAATCGAGGCCAACCTTGATTTTTATATTGATTCCCTCCAAAGGCTTGCACCACACTCCATATTCTTTGTGGTCCTACGTGTTCTTTGGCCTGATCCAGGCTTTCGGTGAGCCACGTGAGAGGCATATTAGGAATTGGATATTCATCCATAAAAAATAGATTATTGACTTCTTTATAATTTTGGACTAACCAGGGGCGGTTCATGGCCACACAAGTTGGGTGAAGGGGATCAAGTTGATGGAGTTTTTTTAATAAAGGGATAAAAGTTTCAGGAATAAAGGGTTTTAATTCAGGTTCATCTGCTATGTACCAACTGAGTAAAGATGGAGAAGAAGAAAAATCTTTAATTATTGAAATAATGCTATTGGGGTCGTGAAGTCCGGAACAAATATTGATAATAGTTTTTATGCCCATATCAGCAGCTGTTTTCATCAGGTCTTGTCTGGGAGGAATAAGAGCAGTGTTGAATCCTGCCCTGGCGATTTCGATCAGAGATTCAAGGTCAGAAACGCCATAAATTGCTATGGGGAAAAAACTTTTATCTTTTCCTAAAAAATCCATTCTTTTCTGTAGATTTTTTTCTTCTTTTTTTGAAAGAAGGGGAGGATACTCTGAAGCGGGGATTAATTTTGGCAGATAGAACCAGAATTTTACAGGGAAACGGTTTCTGAATTTTAAGGTGGTGGAAGGTGCGGCATTTTGAGAATTAAGCCGCAATTCCATAAGCTGCCAGCCTTTAGAGGTGCAATGATTGTTAAGAAAGATATTTTGATTAAAGATTTCTACCTCAGGATAAATTTTATTTATAAAGGTATCTCTGTAAGCATAAAATCTTAAGATGTACTCGGTATTTTTTTGTAGGTTGTCTATTTGACAGCACCATTCCCCTCTTTCATCTTTTCCTCCTATGATCCAAATCGCCTTTGATGAGGAGTTGGGGAATTGCTCCCATCCAAGATGACTTTTTTTTATCCCGGGGAAGGAGACTTCCTCATAAGACCAATGATCAGGCAAATTATTATGATC